>JAUZQR010000380.1 GCA_030950865.1 Mariprofundaceae bacterium
CATCACCATTGATTCATTGGCTGACCCAAAACTCGATGAATTGATTGGCTCACAAGCCGATGAGTTGCGTGCGGACATTGAGTTACTCGAAGGCGCTGCCAATCCCTTTGATTTAGATGAATTTTTGAAAGGTAGCCAAACACCTGTATTTTTTGGTTCTGCTATTAACAACTTCGGTGTACGTGAGCTACTAGATGCCTTTGTTGAATTTGCGCCATCACCTGCCCCACGTGAATCAGAAACCCGCTTGGTCAAACCCGATGAAAAGGATTTTTCTGGTTTTTGTTTTAAGATTCAAGCCAATATGGATCCTGCGCATCGTGACCGCATTGCATTTTTTCGTATTTGCTCAGGTAAATTTAGCAAAGGCATGATGGTTCGCCATCATCGCATCGAAAAAAACATTAAAATCCCCAACGCGACCATTTTTATGGCACAAGATAGGGCTCATGTCGAAGATGCTTATGCGGGTGATATTATTGGTATTCATAACCACGGTACCATTCGCATTGGTGATACATTCACCAGCAAGGAGCCGTTGAAATTTACAGGTGTGCCAAACTTTGCACCTGAATTATTTCGCCGTATTCGTTTGAATGACCCCATGAAACGTAAACAACTGCATAAAGGCTTGGTACAGCTCTCTGAAGAAGGCGCTGTGCAAGTATTCAAAACCAATTTGGGTGGTGATTATATTTTGGGTGCTGTCGGTGTCTTACAGTTTGATGTAACCGTTGAGCGTCTAAAATCTGAATACAAGGTTGATGCAGCGTATGTCTCTACTGATTTTCAGGTGGCTCGCTGGGTGACCTGTGAAGATGATAAAAAACTCGCTGAATTTACCCGCGCTTTTGATGCCAATTTGGCAGAAGATGGCGATGGTTTCCTAACCTACCTCGCACCAAGCATCTGGAAACTCAATTACACCATCGAACAATGGCCAGATGTCACATTCCATAAAACCCGCGAGCAAATCTAACCCATGACTACCCCTGTTATAACTGCACCGAAGCATTGGCTTATAAAATGGATAAGCGAAGTAACACTCGCCCATTTTTATAAACCAAAGCGCAGGATCGTGCAGGTATATAGGGTCGCTTTCTTTGCTTCGTTTCTGAAGGTGAATTGTGCCAAAGGCGCAAGAGAGGCTCCTCTGGGGGATTTCGACAAAAGAAATGAAGACAGCTTTGTATATATGGCAAAAAACTTCGCCTATACAAAAAAAGTATGAAAATATGGGTCGATGCCGATGCCTGCCCCGTGGTCATCAAAGAAATTCTTTTTCGCGTCGCTGAACGTTTAAAAATAACTACCTCACTGGTTGCCAACTCCCCTATTCGCATCCCAAAATCAGCCTATATTCATATGTTGCAAGTTGGCAAAGGCTTTGATGTTGCCGATGATGAAATTGTACGCTTGCTTGAGGCTGGCGACTTGGTGATTACCAGTGATATTCCACTGGCTGCGGATGTTTTAGAAAAAGGTGCTTATGCATTAAGTGTGCGTGGTGAAATGTTTTCATCAGGAACCATTAAAGCCAAGCTTAATGTTCGTGATTTTATGGAAACTATGCGTGCCAGTGGTTTACAAACAGGTGGTTCCCCAGCATTAAATCAAGCTGACCGACAAAGTTTTGCCAATCAATTGGATTGCTTACTAACCAAGCTGCAAAAACAGCGTTAAACTCGTCTCATATACATTGAAAAGTCATTTTTGAGATAATCATCCACCAACAACCAATCAGAGCATATTTGCTGGCAATATAATAATATATCTTCAGGTATTTGGCTGTGTAAATCGTGCGCCTTTAAAAAACGCGCATCAAGCATATTAAACGCCACACCTTTACGGCATAACGTATACATCTGCTTTATGACTGCTTTTGCATAGGTCGAATCATCATGCAATTGCTCATTTAGTGCACCTGATAAAATCACCCAATCAAAACTTTTCTCATCAAAGCCCATATCAAACAAGTCACCCAGTAGAAACACTCCATCAGCATGCCGACTTTTAGCCTGTGCCAATATATCAGGCGATAAATCAATACCCGTATAGTTTAACTGTATATCCTGCGCTACAGCCCAAGACTTAAAATCTCCAAAACCACAACCCACATCCAACACCGAATCACCATCTTGAATGCCAATATCTGCCAATACTTTAAAACGAATCTCTTGAATATCGCGACCACTCCAATATAGCGCATTGGGGTGATAACCATACCTTGTCAAACTATCACGATGTTTATCAATAATACGCTGACGTTGCTTCTGATCCACCCTATTATTTGGTCAGTGACATGAAAATCTTAGGCAATTGCTCTGGCAATTTATCCACATGATCAATCACCGTATAATGATTACCAAAAATATCTGCCACATACTCATCGGCTTTGGGATCAAGGTTGATGCAATAGCTGTAAATGCCTTGCTGTTGTAATTCTTTTACCGCTTGGTGGGTATCATGAATTAACAATTTTTCATCATCGACATCAATATCCGCAGGCTCGCCATCTGTAAGCACAAGCATCAACTTCTTATCTGCTTTTTGCGCTTCAAGATAATGCGCTGCATGACGCATAGCAGCACCCATGCGCGTAGAGTATTGCGCTTCCATTGCCGATAAACGGGCTTTCACAGTATCATCAAAACCCTCACCAAAACCTTTGATATGCGCATAACGCACATTGTGACGTGTATCCGAATTAAAGCCGCCAATGGCAAATTTATCGCCCAGTTTATCAATCGTCCAAGCCAATAAAGTCACAGCTTCTTGTGATAATTCAAGAATCGTTTGGCTACTTCCCGCAGCCCTTTCATTGAGCGATTGTGATAAATCCACCACCAACATCACTGCAATATCACGTCCATCATTTTTATGGCTCATATTGATACGCATATCAGGCTGAGAACCACTCTTTAAATCAATCAATGAGCGAATCGCCACATCCAAATCAAGCTCTGAGCCCTCTTCTTGATAGCGAACACGCACTTTCTGCTGTGGTTTCAACGCATCAAGAATTGCTTTTAAACGCTTGGCAAGTGCTGAATGTTTTTCAAGGATGCGATCCACCACTTGCGTATTACCACTGGGATGCACTGCTTCATACACACTCACCCAATCAGGGCGATAGCTTTGAGAATTATAATCCCATTCATGGTAATGACGCGGAGGCAAAGTATCGACATCATCATCAATTTTTTGTTCTTCTAGGTGTTCAAAGGTGTCTTCCTCATCATCACCCTGCTCAATATAAATCCACAAATGCCGATTATCATCACGATAATCAACTTCTGTATTCTCAAAATATGTATTGGGAGAAGCATCCGTTTGACGGCGTGTACGCGCAATAAACGAGAGTGCAATATCCGCCATATCAGAGCTAGAAGACTCACTCTCCTGCATAGCTTTAAAAAAGCGAGCCACAAATTCATTAATATCTTTATTCTCAACTTTAAAGTCTGGATCAAGGATAGCCCGCGATAGCAAAGCAAGGCGCAGATTAATTAATGAAACATTTTCAAGTTGTAAGTCACCCTCGTTGGGAATTGGATGCAAGGCAGAAAAATATTTACGAAGCCCTGGAAATCGTTGCATGGCTAGATACTCAACTCGACAGTCTTCAAAAATTTCAACGGCAATACGCTGGAATGGACTCCAGTTATCCACCACCATTTTACTACTCCAACGACGATGCGCAGCCATATGAGCCAAGGCTGCACGATAACGGTTCACACCGCGAACACCATTCGCATCACCATAAACATCAGGCAAGCGAATACCCATATGGTCATAATATGGCATCGGTTTACGTAATTCATCAAAAGCCAAAGAATACGGCACTAAATAATCTGAATCATTCCACATACTACGTAAATACAGATCCATTTTGTGTTCATTATCCACCAACAACGTGCCATGGCGTTCGCGCTGCATGACAGCCATCGAATCAGCAGCTTGCAGGCTGAAGTAATCTTTTTGACGTTCGGGATGTGTACTATAATAACGAACACCATAATTAACCCAGTTACGCAGCCCTTCAAGATTTAAAAGGCTAAACAAACGGGGGGCTTGTTTGAGTAAATCTTCCAAACCAGGGCTTGGAAATGTTGTATGATGCCCATGCACTGACAGGGTTGTTCCCTCAATCATATCTTTAAGTAAATCAAAATAATGAAGTAAAAGTTCGCGGGTTTGCAATCGACGAGTCACCGCAGTGAGTGTCTGTAAAAATGGAACAATCGCCTTAAAATTGGTATTTTTCGAAAGATAATACGCAAAATCTTTGATTTCAGGTAAAATTTCTTCACCCGCAATCGAAGCAATCGTTGGCGCTTCTTCCAAATAAACCAACAATGGTTCGGCACCGCGCCCCATTTTCCCTAAGAAGCGGGCATTCTCAATATATGCATCGATACCTGCACTAGTAAGCACGCTTTTAGCATCCGCAATGCAGCCATCAAAGACACGATCCGCATCTTTAAACTTACAATTGAGCTGCTCCCAATAGGCTTGCGCCCTAGCGGAACGCTCTACAATGTCCCCTGTGATAGTGGAATCTGTCATGACTTAAGCAAAAATCGTATCAATCGCGTGGTCTAATGTTTTACGAATGTCCGCATCATCGGTAATGGGGCGAACCAGTGCCATACGGCAAGCTGCTTTTGGCTCAATACCACCTTTAATCAGTGTTGCAGCGTAGGTCAGCAAACGTGTTGAAATACCTTCATCCAAGCCATGCCCTTTTAAATTACGTGCGGCAGTACCAATTTTCACCAACTTGCTTGCCAAGTCAGCCTCAATGCCTGTTTCTTTGGTAACAATCGATGTTTCGGTTGCTTCTGATGGGTAATCAAATTCAAAACCACAAAAACGTTGCTTGGTCGATTGTTTTAAATCTTTCATTAGTGATTGATAGCCTGGATTATACGAAATAACCAATTGAAAATCTTCATGTGCCTGAATCAACTCACCTTTTTTATCCAATGGCAATGTGCGACGATGATCTGTAAGCGGATGAATCACAACCGTGGTATCTTGGCGTGCTTCAACGATTTCATCCAAATAACAAATGGCTCCAATACGCGCTGCTGTGGTCAAAGGACCATCCAACCAACGTGTGCCATTGGCATCAAGCAAATAACGCCCCACCAAATCCGAAGCCGTCATATCTTCATTACACGCCACAGTAATCAATGGTTTACCAAGCTTCCAAGCCATGTATTCAATAAAACGTGATTTACCACAACCCGTTGGACCTTTCACCATCACAGGTAAACGTGCCGCATAAGCTGCTTCATAAAGCTCAACCTCATCGGATTGCGCCTGATAAAATGGTTCTTCGTTAATATTGTACTGTGCTTGATCGTTCATGAAAGTCCCCTTGAAAATTGTCTGACGAATTATAAACGATAAATAAAAAATAACATGCTTATAATTTTTATAATAATTATAAGATTTCCTTATATTACTATACCCTATCATTATAACAGTTACTCTTGCCGATATGGCAACGTTACTTTTTAAATTACGCGGTGTTCCCGATGATGAAATTGAGGAAATTCGCGCACTACTCACAGACAATCATATCAATTATTACGAAACCACAGCAGGAAGCTGGGGCATATCTATGCCCGCTATATGGCTACACAACAATGAGCAACTTGAACAAAGTAAAACTCTGCTTGCAGACTATCAAAAAGAGCGCACCAAACATGCGCAACAAACCTACGCAGAGCAATGCCATGAAGGCACACAACGCACCATATTCAGCATCATTCAAGAAGCACCCTTAAAGTTCTTCCTGTATCTCTTTGGCATTATTTTTGTGCTATATCTAGCCACTATTCCAGTTAGTTTTTTGTTTTCTTCGTAAACACAGCAAAAATAAAACTTAGGAAGTTAAGCGCTTCAATGCTTCGTGGTATTTTTCTGAGGTCTTGTTTTTGATTGCATCTGGTAATTCAGGTCCAGGTGCTTGTTTGTCCCAATCCAATGTTTCAAGCCAATCACGCACAATTTGTTTGTCAAAACTAGGAGGACTCATACCCTTTTGATACTCGCTCACTGGCCAAAAACGTGATGAATCGGGTGTTAGCACTTCATCAATAAGACAAAGCGTGCCATTATCATCAAGTCCAAATTCAAACTTGCTATCGGCAATAATAATACCCTTTTCAAGTGCGAAAGCTGCAGCTTCTTTATACAAAGCAAGGCTCACATCACGCACTTGTTCGGCTAAATCGTTGCCAATAATCTCGCACATTTGTTTAAAATTAATGTTTTCATCATGCTTACCCATATCGGCTTTAGTAGATGGTGTAAAAATTGGTTCTGGTAATTGCTCTGCTAATTCCAACCCTGTCGGCAAATCAATACCGCACACAGAGCCTTGTTTTTGATACTCTTTCCAACCCGAACCAATCAAATAGCCACGTACAATGGCCTCAATTGGTAATGGTTTTAATCGTTTTACAATAATCGCATGTGAGGCAACTTGCTCACGTTCAGCCCTATCAGGAAGTGCTTCTTCAAGCGCCATCTGAGAAACATGACTCGGCACAATATGAGAGAGTTTACTAAACCAAAAATCAGACACAGCATTGAGCACACTGCCCTTACCTGGGATTGGTGTCGGTAGAATGACATCAAAAGCTGACAAACGATCTGTTGTAACAATAAGAATATGCTTATCATCTACTTCATACATGTCTCGCACCTTGCCTTGATGCAGTAATTTCAAGCTTTTGATATTGGCATTTAACATCGCAACCATTTCATGTTTCTCCCTACAATTTCGAAAATATTATAATTTTCTAGCTTAACAAAAAAGACCCCCACGAAGTGAGGGCCTTTTCAAAGACTTAACTAAAAGTCGAAGCTTATTTATGAGCCCCAACTTTTTCACGCCAGTCTGCACCATAAATCTTATCAGCATCACCTGGGAAAGAATCAAATGCACGTGCAAACTCGTTATGAGTTTTTGCGTATTCAATTGGATCAGAACCAGATTTCCAGCAATCGTAAGCCTGATTCAAAGACTTACCACCAGAAGCTGGGCTATCAATATGACCAAAAGCACCACCGCCACAGGTATTGATTACATTACCATGACCCAAGTTTTCAAAGAAACCTGGAAGACGTAGGGCATTCATGCCACCTGAAATGATTGGGCAAGTTGGTTTCATGCCATACCATTTTTGGTTGAAGTAATGCCCCATACACTCATCACGCTCAAGCATATATGCAAGAACAGTTTCCCCACCATGACCTTCCATTTTACCATAACCCATAGTACCAGTATGCATACCAGAAGCACCCATCATACGAACGAGTTTCATGTAGCACAATGGATCCATACCCATTGGAGATTTATATGACGTTACCGCACCATGACCAGCACGGTGAAAATGCAAGAAAGTATCAGGGAATGCACGGCGAGCAGTTGTTACGCCAGCAGGACCAGTTACAAAACCATCAATCAAGAAAGCAACATGTTTCTCATTACCGTATTTAGCAAAAGACTCAAGAATGAAGTCGCCACGTGCAACACATTCTTCATGAAAATCAGCTGTGGCATTGGCCGAGAAAAGTTTAGCTTCGCCTGTTTCTTGCTGTGCACGATCCATAGTCTCTGCAACCATAGGAATGACTGTTTTCATAGGGCAGAAAGGTTGGTTAGCTTGAGGTTCATCATTTTTGATGAAATCGCCACCCAGCCAGAAATCATAACATGCTTTAGCAAATGGTTCTGGACGTAGCCCCAATTTAGGTTTGATAATCGTACCAGAGATATAACCACCGTCTTCTCTTGGACGACCTAGAACTTCCCATAGATCAGCAATACCAGTACTTGGACCATCAAATTTAGTCATCATGCATTCAGGAACCATGAAATCCAACATGCGCAACCCAACATGATCGCCCATACCTTGGTTATTACCCAAAATTAATGACCACATATGAGAAATATTGAATGTACCATCGGTAATGTTTGGATCAAACAATTCAACAGGGTATGCGACCTTCATCAAGCCTCCACCTGTAACATTGTTGCCATCAGCAAATGCTGTTTCATCGATGTCATAGACAAGTGCATCAACACCACGAGTAAAATCATCCGTGGTAGATACTTCTACATTGGTCCCTGTTGAAGATTCAGCTGCAATGTGTGCAGCCACTTCCAAGAAGCCATAGCCTTCAGCTGGAATAAGTTTATATGCAACAAGCATATGCTTGCCACCTGCAACTAGGTCTGCTTCATTAAGACTTAAATCAGCATAACGATTCGATTGATCCATTATAGATATCCTCCAAAAAATGTTTCGGTGAAATGCCTTCTCCCCCGACAAGGCGAAGTGTACACCCCCTCCACATCATGTCGAATCAAAGCTTATGATGACATATATAAGTTTTTCTTATACATTGCGCTTATGTCATTCACTTTTAAACAGCTTCGCATTTTCTCATCTGTTGCTAAACATCAAAGTTACACACTAGCTGCCAAAGCTTTATTCCTAACCCAGCCCGCAGTGTCCATGCAAATCAAACAACTTGAAGAATATGTTGGCATGGATTTATTTGAACGCATGGGTAAATCCATTCAACTAACCCAAGCAGGTAACGAATTGTTGACCTATGCAGAGTCGATTCATCAACAAATGAATGAAGCCCATGATATGTTACAAGAGCTCAAAGGCTTAAAACGCGGTAAATTACATTTAACCATGGCATCGACTGCCAACTATTTTGCGCCACAATTGATTGCAGCATTTAAGCATGAATACCCTACTGTCGAAATTAACCTAGATGTAACCAACCGCTCAGGTTTGGTACATGCTGTCGAACACAACCTTACGGATATGGCAATTATGGGCTTACCTCCCAAAGGTCACCACCTCACAGGTATTCCGTTTATGAATAATCCTTTGGTTGTGATTGCCGCGCCAAATCATGCTTTAGCACATGGTAAATCTATCTCATTATCCGAAGTCACCGATGCGCACTTTATTGTCCGCGAACCTGATTCAGGTACACGCATGGCAGCAGAACGTTTTTTTGCCGAACATCAACTAGAGCTTATTCCAAGCATGGAGATGAATCGTTCAGAAGCCATCAAACAAGCTGTGATGGCGGAGTTAGGGCTCGGTATTGTATCCTTACATACCATTGAGATGGAGCTAGCACTCAAACGCCTCGTTGTACTAAATGTGGAAGATTTTCCCATCATGCGCCAATGG
>JAUZQR010000381.1 GCA_030950865.1 Mariprofundaceae bacterium
TTGAGAGTTCACTACTCGCCCTCTCCGAAACGATTATTGACCAAAGCTTCAATAGCATTCAAAGCCAGCAGCTCATCTTTACCCACCGCTCTTAATGTTAAAGAAGTGCCTTTCCCAGCCGCCAACATCATGATACCCATAATACTTTTACCATTCACTTCAATATCGTCTTTGAGCAACGTAATCTCGCTGACAAAACGACTTGCCTCAGAAACAAAACGCGCCGATGCGCGGGCATGCAAACCAAGTTTATTTTGAATATGTAAAATACGCTCAGCCATGAACTTGGTCCCCTTCAGCGGGCAAACAATGATCGGGGCTAGAAGCCATGAAATCCGATGCCAAACACATGTACTGCTGCCCAGAGGCAACCACATCGTGTGCCAGCATGCTCAAGCTAATATGCTTTTTTTGACATGTTATACGGTCAGAGGTTGCCTTAATCAGCGCAGGTAAATTAAACCCTGAAATCACTTCGCACTCACCCTCTTTTAAACATGTCAAAGCAACATTACATGGGGTTCCACCAAACATATCTGCAAATATTAAGGTTCCACAACCTGTGTCACACTGCTTCACGAGGTGAGTAATTTTCTCTCGTAAAGCTTTAGAATCACTCGATTCAAGCACATCCATCGCGACCATCAAAGGTTGCTCGCCCAGTACATGTTCAACAGCCAACTTCATTTCACTGGCAATACGTGCATGTCCAATTAAAACAATTCCAATCATGACAACCCCTTCTTACAAAAAAACGCATATCAAACAAGCAGATACATATTTTAGCATGAAACCGCCGTATTTGAGGCTTAAAGAAACGCTCAATCTTTTTTTGCTACACGATCCAATTCTCGATGCCTTACCATCGGCACTGCAAACTTTTTCTGCGCCATCCACGCAGCCAAACGTTCAACCATATAGACCGAACGGTGGCGACCACCACTACAGCCTATCGCCAGCGTAAAATATCGCTTACGCTCACGTTTTAACTTTGGCCATACAAACAACAACCACTGACGCAATTTTTCCTCAGCCTCTGCCACTTCAGGATAGCCATCAAAAAACTCACGTACCGCTTCATCCTGACCTGTCTGCCGTGCCAACAAAGGTTTATAATGTGGGTTGGGCAAAAAACGCAAATCAATCACCATGTCCGCCTCACTGGGAAGCCCTCGCTGATAACTGAAAGACATTAACGAACAAGACAGACTATTTTCATCATCAATATTCATACTTCGCTCGCGCCAAAATGACTCCACCAAATCAGCCAATTCGTAGGGATTCAATGCAGTACTATCCAAAACCAAATCAGCCATATCTTTTAATGGACTTAGAGCCTCACGTTCTGCAACCAACACAGCTTCTAAACTAGCATCTTCCGCTTGTTGTGAACTAAAGGGATGTTTGCGACGTAATGTGGAAAAACGTCGTTGCAACACCTCGCTTGAGGCATCCATAAACAACATGCTCCACTCGCCTTGCTTACGCACCGTTGCCAGCATTTCAATCAAACTATCGGGTTCCATACTGCTACGAATATCCATACATACAGCAGCATGCTCATGCCGCACATGCTCCACCCATGTCGGCAACATGGCTGCGGGCAAATTATCTGTACAAAAAAAACCCAAATCTTCCAAAGCATGCAATGCCGTACTTTTACCCGCTCCCGATAAACCACTAATCATCAATAACATGATTATTTGCCAGCATTCGGTGTTTCACCACCATGTCGAATACGGTCTTCCAAAGCTTCTATGAAATCTTGATTGCTATTAATACCCCGCTGTTTTAAAAGTTGATTACGTGTCGCAATTTCAATAATAACAGCCAGCGAGCGTCCTGGGCGAATGGGAACGCGAACACGTGGTAAATCCACTTTATGAATCCGAACCATATCATCCTCGGACATCACACGATCATCTTCTTTCAAGCTTTCCCA
>JAUZQR010000382.1 GCA_030950865.1 Mariprofundaceae bacterium
TCACCTGTTTTAGGATCCCTTAAAGATACACCTAAAAAATCAAGTCCACGAAGGGACCCGATACCACCCAGCGAATAACGACGGAAAATAGGCACCTCCAAGCCAGAGTAGCCTTGAATAATTTTCCCTTCCAAACCAGCACTTAAAACAAAGTCATCAATGATAGGCAAATAACCTTTCATATTTAACCCTGCCTCCCAAAATCTATTTGCTCCACCCAATCCAGCTACAGCAATACTAGCACTATGGACAACCCCACTTTTGGTTGATATGAAACGATCTCGTGTATCATATGAAACCGATTGTGCAAACTGACTCGTTGTCTGTTTACCTGCTTGTGAACGCAATAAAAAGGATGCTGCAGGGTCAATATTGGTTAAATTAGAGTTGGTATATTGGTAACCAATATTATAACGCATATGCTCGGAAAGAGGTATGGAGAAATTCACACCTCCACCAAAATCATTTTGTGTGAACAGACTTGCTGTTGTTGACGTATTACTCAACTTCGTCTGTTTTTTATTAAGATTTAGCGTCGCTGCAATATTCGTATCCATAAAGTAAGGGTCTGTCAAACTAGCATCAAAGTTCTGTGTAACCTTGCCTACATCTGCAGTCACATCCGCAGCATAACCTTTACCAAATAGGTTCTTCTCAGAAGTTTTTACGCGGAATATTACTTTTTCTATCTGCGAAAATCCCGCCCCAACGATAAAAGAACCTGTTTGATCTTCCTCAACTATAACCTTTGCATTCACACGGTCATCAGTGTTACCACGCGGCATGGCAATACGAACATCTTTAAATAAGGGCAAGCGCGTCAAGGCAGCCTTGCTTTGCTTCATACCTGTTGCTGAATAACGCTGAGACTCATCCAAGCGCATTTCACGACGAACCACACCATCGTCGGTTCTTTCATTACCTTCAATATCAATGCGTTCAATATAAACTTCACGCCCTTTTTCCACATCAAATACAATACCCACTGTTTTGTCCGCAATATTACGTTTAAACAACGGTGTTACGCTATTAAATGCATAACCTTCATCACCTACCAGCAACGTCATTGCTTCAATCGTTTCACGCAAGTCACTCACTGAATAGACCTGCCCTTCCTCCATGGTAATGGCTTCCAATAATTGATCGCGAGACGGCTCCATATCGCCTTGAACATCAAGCTTGCTTACATGATAAATAGGTCCTTCATGCAGAGCAAATGTTAAATAGAATGCCTCTTTATCGGGTGTTAATGAGAGCTGTGCTGACTCCACATTCACATCTAAAAAACCATGGTTTTGATAAAATTCAACCAGTATTTGTGCATCATTGGCAAATTTTTTAGTATCAATCACATCTTTATTACTAAACCATGGAATCAAACCAGAAATAGACACAGACACCTTATCTGACAACTCCGCATCTGAAAATGCGTTATTACCAATAAAACGAATTTGTCGAACATGTGTTTTTTCGCCTTCAATCACATGCATCGTTAGCCTCATGCCACCATCAGCAAGCATTTTTTTATCAGCTTCCACTCTCAGTTGATAATAACCTTTTTTCACATAACCTTTGCGAATCGTATTGATATCCGAACGCAGCTTTGCCTCACTAAAGATAACTCCTTCTTTGAGTTTTAATTTTCGTGACATATCCTTATAAGTAACTTCTTCGTTACCATCCATATGATAGTCCGTAATAAAAGGGTTTTCTTGGACATGAAAAGTAAGTTTCACACCCTTACCCTGCGGTTCACCCAAGACTTTCAAATCAGCATAGCTACCTGAAGCATATAACTTTTGAATGTCTCGGCTCAAAGTTCGCCGATTAAATGCATCACCCACCTTACTCTTAAGCCCTGCCAACAATGCCGCTTTTTCAATATAGCGATTGCCTTCTACTTCAATACTATTGATCGGCTTTCCAAGCAATACACTCGATGACAAACCTTTCGCAAAGGCTTCTACAGGAGTATTGCCCAATAAGACCAGAAGGCTCAACAATAGCCATTGCACGCGTTTCATTCTCATTCTTAACCCCTAAATAACCGCATTACATCATTATAAAAAGCAAATATCATTAATGCACCAATCAATAAAATACCTAACAACTGCATACGCTCCAGCACTGCTATAGACAATGGCTTTCCACGCATTTTTTCTATAGCCAAATAAACCAAGTGGCCACCATCCAATACAGGAATAGGCAATAAATTCAACACGCCAAGATTAACAGAAATCAAAGCTAAAAATGTAATAAATGCGGCGGCTCCCAAATCAGCAGTACGCCCAGCCAACTGGGCAATCGCAATAGGTCCACCCAAATTATCAGGTGAAATCACAGATGTAACCATCTTACCCAATACTTGAACTGTTAACACTGTCATTTCCGCTGTGCGGGTAAAGCCGTATGACATACCTTCCCATATACCCATGCGATATATAATAGCCTCAGATAAAGGCTTAGACATCAAATGAACACCCATCCTACCCACACCATGATTGCTTTCAGCCTTGGGAGTTACTGCTAACTGTAAATTCGTATTGGCACGCAATATGCCCAACGTCAAAGATTGCCCCGCATGCTCTTGAATACTACGAATAAGATCACGTGTTGAACCAATATCTTGCCCATCAAATTGGATAATTTGATCGCCAGTTATCAACCCAGCTTGCTCTGCAGGAGAGTTTGGAATAACAGAGTCTACAAAAACCTGCGTGCCTAAGCTAAGTCCCAAACCATCCTCTGCGACATTAATCAACAAAGCATCTTGCTCAAACTCTTTGACAGGCATATTCACTGAAGATGTGACACCATCTCGTGCATAGGTAATATTTACCTCTGTACCAACTGTGCCTTTAAGCGATTCCTCAAATTGCTGCCATGATACAACTTGTTTGCCATTCACTGCTTTAAGCACATCATCCTGCATCAAACCCGCTCTCTCAGCAATCGAACTCGGTGCCACATTACCTACAACCGCAGGCATCACAGCTTGTCCTAACCAGCCAACCAACATATATGCAATAATAGCAAAAATAAAATTAAATAAAGGTCCTGCAAC
>JAUZQR010000383.1 GCA_030950865.1 Mariprofundaceae bacterium
AAAACAACAGTGCAAAGTTGGTTCTTAGATTTAAATTTAGTGATGGGTTATTGGAGCACTGCAAGCAAACGTTCCTATCACCATACAGCACCAGTGAATGCGCTATATGCGCTACACGAGTCCTTATTGCTGCTCAAAGAAGAAGGGCTTGAGCAAGCTTGGGCGCGTCACCAGTATCATCATCAAGCTCTAAAAGCAGGCCTTGAGGCTTTGGGTTTGGATTTTGTTGTGCCTGTAGCCGAGCGTTTGCCACAACTCAATGCTGTGCGCATTCCTGAAGGTGTGGATGATGGTGAAGTGCGTCGCCTTTTACTTGAGGACTATCAATTGGAAATTGGTGCAGGATTGGGCGTGATGGCAGGTAAAGTATGGCGAATTGGTTTGATGGGTTATGCCTGTCGTAAAGAAAATGTCTTTAAATGTTTGTCTGCGTTGGATGATGTATTGGCACGTTTGCATGCACCTGTGAATCATGGTGTTGCCATCGCAGCGGCAAGAGCTATTTACGCATAATAAATGGTTGATTTACGAAAAGAAAAACCTTTGTCACAATGCGGGATATGACTCAGACAACTTCCGCCCAAATTCTTGATGGCAAGGCGCTTGCCGAACGTATGCGCACAGCCATGCATGATGAATCTGCAAGCTTATTACAAAAACACGGTCGTGCGCCAGGTTTGGCTGTGATTATTGTGGGTAATGACCCAGCTTCGCATGTGTATGTTAAAAATAAAAAAATTGGCTGTGAAAAAGCTGGTATTGTTTCATTTTCTTATGAATTGGATGCGGAAACTACGCAGCAACATCTGTTGGGTTTGATTAGTGAGTTGAATGCTGATCCCAAGGTGGACGGTATTTTGGTGCAGTTGCCTGTACCAGCGCATATTCATTCGGATGCGATTTTAAGTGCTATTGACCCGAGCAAGGATGTGGATGGTTTTCACCCATACAATGTTGGATGCTTAACGGTTCGCCAGCCTACATTGCGCTCTTGCACACCCTATGGCTGCATGAAGTTACTGGAAGAAACAGGGCAGGATTTGCACGGTAAAGAAGCGGTGATTGTTGGCGCTTCAAATATTGTTGGGCGACCGATGGCGATGGAGCTTTTATTGGCTGGTGCGACGGTCACAGTTTGTCATCGTTTTACAGAAAATCTTCAAAGCCATATTGAACGCGCCGATATTGTTATTGCGGCGGCAGGTAAACAGGGCTTGATTCAGGGTGAATGGATTAAAAAAGGCGCAACGGTCATTGATGTGGGCATTCACCGCCTTGAGAATGGTTCGTTGACGGGCGATGTGAATTTTTCAGAAGCATCCAAACGCGCAGCTTGGATTACCCCTGTACCAGGTGGTGTAGGACCTATGACCATTACCATGCTGCTTGCCAACACTATTCAGGCATTTAAAGCGCATGTGGGAGATGAAGGGTGAGTGAGTTAATGAAAACACCATTGTTTGATGCGCATGTAGCATTGGGTGGAAAAATCGTGCCTTTTGCAGGTTATGAATTACCTGTGCAGTATAAAAATGGCGCTTTGAAAGAATATACGGAAGTTCGTGAGGGTGCAGCAGGTATCTTTGACATCACACATATGGGACAAGTATGTGTCCAAGGCATTGAGGCACTAAAATTTTTGCAATATGTCACCACCAATGATGTGTCCAAGCTGGTTGATGGGCAGGTGCAATATTCTGCGTTGTTGAATGAGCAAGGCACATTTATTGATGATATAACGACCTACAAAATCAGTGATGAAGCCTATTACCTTTGCATTAATGCTGCCAATCGTCATAAAGATGTGGTGCATTTGCAAAAAGAAGCGGCAAACTTTGATGTAACCGTTATTGATGAGTCCGATGACACCACATTATTGGCTTTGCAAGGTGCAAAAGCACAAGCCGCTTTGCAAACACTGGTTGCTTTTGATTTGGATAACATCGGTTATTATAAATTTACTAGAGGAAAGATTGATCCGACTGGGGGCAATGCTGGCGGGATTGTTTCACGTACAGGTTATACAGGTGAAGACGGTTTTGAAATTTATATTCCCAATGCGATTGCAGTAAGTGTATGGGATGCGTTGTTAGAGCAAGGTGCTGTACCGATTGGTTTGGCGGCGCGTGATATGTTGCGTACTGAAATGGGTTATGCGCTTTATGGGCATGAAATATCGGATGCCGTGACACCTGTTGAAGCCAAGTTGATGTGGATTACCAAGCTTGATAAAGGTGATTTTATTGGGCAAGCGGCAGTTGAAGCGCGCAAAGTTGAAGGTGCTAAAAAACGTTTGATTGCATTAAAACTTACCGGACGTGGCATTCCCCGCGAACATTATAAAGTGTTTGTGGATGGCATCAAAAGTGGCGAAGTGACATCAGGTATGCATTCGCCCATGGCGGGTGGTGTGGCACTGGCGTATGTGATGCCTGAACATGCGATTGAAGGTGATGTGAGCATTGAAATTCGTGGCAAGCAAGTAGCTGCTGAGCGTACATCCTTGCC
This sequence comes from Mariprofundaceae bacterium, assembly GCA_030950865.1. Lineage (GTDB taxonomy): Bacteria > Pseudomonadota > Zetaproteobacteria > Mariprofundales > Mariprofundaceae. The sequence continues at coordinate 2,509 of JAUZQR010000383.1, forward strand.
ATTTGTAAGAAGTAACGTTAAAAAGTAAAAGAATATGAGGGAGCGGATACGAGAATTCCTGCTGATTTAAAATATACCAAAGAACATGAATGGGTGCGCATCGAAGGTGATGTAGCGACCTTTGGTGTGTCTGATCATGCTCAAGAAGCTTTGGGTGATATTGTGTTTGTAGAATTGCCTGAAATCGGGCGCACTGTGGATGCGGCGGAAGCTTATGCCGTGGTTGAATCTGTAAAAGCAGTCTCTGATAGTTATGCACCTGTGGCAGGTGAAATCATTGACGTGAATGAAGCGCTTGAAAGCGAGCCCGAAAAGGTGAATACCGAGCCTTATGGCGCAGGTTGGATTGCCAAAGTGAAGATGTCAGGCAATAGCGATGAGCTTATGTCCGATGATGAATATACCACGTTTTTAGAAGAATAATTCACCACAAAGAACACCAAGGGCACGAAGTTTTTTGTGCTCTTTTGTTTTTGTGGTTTGAGAGTGAATGATGAGATTTTTACCCCATACAGACACGGATCGAAACGCCATGCTTGAAAGCATGGACATGGATGTGATGTCCGATTTATTTACTGATATTCCCAGTGAATTTCACCTTGAGCAAGGTAGCTTAGATTTGCCTGATGCTTTATCGGAAGCGGGTATTGTGCGTAAATTTACCAAAGCATCCGAGCAAAATAGGCATGCTGGCAATACCCGTTGTTTCTTGGGTGGTGGTACGTATCACCACTTTGTGCCTGCGGTGGTGGATTATGTCATTTCTCGTGGTGAATTTTTAACGGCATACACACCTTATCAGCCTGAAATTTCGCAAGGCACCTTGCAAACTCTGTTTGAATTTCAAACCATGATTGCGCGTTTAACGGGTATGGATGTATCCAATGCTTCGATGTATGAAGCGGCAACAGCAACGGCTGAAGCAGCCTTGATGGCACGTCGTGTAACGCGTAAATCCAAAGTGGTGATGGCAGGCTCTGTGAACCCGCGTTACCGCTCGGTAACACAGAATTACCTTTCTCGCCTTGAAGGTGAATATGTTGAAGTAGCAACGCATGGTTTTAGTACAGATGTGGATGGAATCATTGCTAGCATTGATGAAGACACGGCTTGTGTGATTGTGCAATACCCTGATTTTTATGGTTCGGTGTATGATTTGGCTGAATTACGAGTTGCTTGTGATGCGGCAAAATGCCTGATGGTGATTACGTTTTCTGATGTCACTGCTTTTGCATTGATTCAATCTCCTGGCGAATGTGGTGCAGATATTGCCGTGGGTTCAGGGCAATCGTTGGGTATTCCGATGGGTTTTGGTGGTCCACATTTAGGGCTACTTACCTGCAAACAGAAATATGTGCGTCAAATGCCAGGGCGCGTGTGCGGCATGACTTCGGATGCCGATGGAAAACGTGGATTTGTACTGACGTTATCTACGCGTGAGCAACATATCCGCCGTGAAAAAGCGACTTCAAATATTTGCTCCAATCAAGGTTTGATGTGTACGGCTGCGGCAACGTATATGACCTTGATGGGTGATGAAGGTCTGAAAACGGTGGCAACGCGTTCGGCAGCAGCATTGCATCATTTATTATCCAACTTACCCAAGCATGTAACGGCTGCGCAAGGTGCTCGTTACAATGAAACGGTGTTGAGTTTTGTAAGCGAAGAAAAACGCAGTGCATTTTTAGTGGAGGCGCGTAAGCGTGACATTTTTGCGGGCATTCCGTTGGAGCAACTGGATACGAATATGGCTCATAACCACTTACTTGTCAGCACAACTGAAATGATTGAAGAGGCAGACATTCAAGATTATTTGGCGGCATTGGAGGTGGCAGCATGAGTACAGCGCGTACTTCTAACACATACTCTGCTGTTGGCGGTATTCAGCACGAAGAACCATTATTATTTGAACACGCCCATGAAGCCGCCGAGGCTATCAGTTTGCCAGGTGTTCAGGGCGATATTTCTGCTGAATTACATGCTTTTTCGCGTCAAAAACCAGCCAATATTCCAGGTTTATCTGAGCCTGAAACGGTGCGTCATTTTGTGCGTATGTCACAATGGAACCACGGCATTGAAACGGGTTTTTATCCACTTGGTTCCTGTACGATGAAATATAATCCACGGGTCAATGAACAAGTTGTGCGTTTGTCAGGACTAGCAAATATACACCCTGACCAACCTATTGATAGTGTGCAGGGTGTATTGGCGTTGCTTTATGAGTTGCAGGAATGGCTGTGTGAAATCGCAGGCTTTTCAGATGTCACCTTGCAACCAGCCGCAGGCGCACATGGTGAATTGGCGGGTTTGATGATGATTCGCTCATGCCTTGATGCACGTGGGCAGCAACACCGTAAAAAAGTATTGGTTCCTGATTCTGCGCATGGAACCAACCCTGCATCAGCAGCATTGTGCGGCATGCATTGTATTGAGCTTAAATCAGGTGCTGATGGACGTATTGATTTGGATGAGCTGAAAAAACATCTTGATGGCGATGTTGCAGCTTTGATGATGACCAACCCGAAGACGGCAGGCGCATTTGAATCAGATATCAAAGAAATTTGTCAGTTGGTGCATGATGCAGGCGGCTTGGTGTATGGTGATGGTGCAAACTTGAATGCGCTTGTTGGCATGGCACGTCCAGGTGATATGGGCATTGATTGTTTACATATTAATGTACATAAAACCTTTTCCACACCGCATGGTGGTGGTGGACCAGGTGCAGGGCCTGTGGTGGTGAATGATACCCTTGCGCCCTATTTGCCAGTACCGCGTATTGTAAAAGAGGGTGAAAATTATCGTATTGAAACACAAGAAGAGCAATCTTGCGGAACAATCTTAGGCTCAATTGGTCAGGTCGGTGTATTGCTGCGTGCCCATGCTTATATAGCAGCTTTTGGTAGAAATCATTTGCATAAAATCGCGCAAGATGCGGTGCTTAATGCGAATTATGTGCTTCACCGCCTTAAAGATGCTTATCACGTACCGTTTGAAGGTCTGTGTAAACATGAGTGTTTGCTCACCGATGAGTATCAAAATAAACATGGCATCAAAACACTGGATGTTGCCAAACAATTGAGTGATTTGGGTTTTCATCCGATGACGGTTTATTTCCCACTTATTGTGCATGGTGCCATGCTGATTGAGCCGACTGAAACCGAATCCAAAGCAACCTTGGATAGCTTTTGTGATGCGATGTTAGAGATTGCAGCACAATGTGAAGCTGGCGACACACAAGTGCTGCATGATGCGCCAACCAAACCCATTCGCAGGCGTTTGGATGAAACCCAAGCAGCGCGTAAGCCTGTATTGGTTTGGTCGGATTGATGTGTGAATAATGCGCTAAGTGATTTGGGTTTAGATGACTGGTTTGAAGGTCATGTGCGTGATCTGTGCGACCCAAAACACAGTATGGCGCGGGTGGTTGCGATAGATAGAGGCCGCATTGTGGTACATGATGGTAAGGGCGAGCTTTTTGCCGAGTTACTTGGCAAGTTTTTTTATGAGGCGGAATCGGCGGCGAAGTTCCCCTGTGTTGGTGATTGGGTATGTCTTGAGCATCATGATTCTGGGCTTAATGATGCCAAGCATTTTGCGAGCATTCATAATATATTACCAAGAAAGACATTATTGCAACGCAAGACCGTAGGCTACAACGAAGAGTTTCAGATGTTGGGCTCCAATATTGATGCCGCTTTTATTGTCATGTCGTGTCATTATGATTTTAATGTACGCAAGCTTGAACGCTTTTTGGTGATCACGCATGAAGCGCATATTGAGCCCGTATTATTGTTTACCAAAACCGACTTAATCAC
>JAUZQR010000384.1 GCA_030950865.1 Mariprofundaceae bacterium
CAGGGTTATCTACCCCTATATTTTGCTGCTGATATTGAGATGCAGACCATGTGATAGATTTGGGCAATACAACCCATAATGCAGGGTCTTGGCGTTGGTGTGTAATTTCCCATAAACCCAAAGGTGCAGATGTTTTTAAATATTGCTTTCTAAGCTTGTGATACTGACGGGTATGGGAGGAAAGTTGTCCCATAAGCAATGATATCTGCGCACTTAAACGTGCATGCAACTGAATATTGCTGTCCACCCATGTAATATGCAGTAATGCCGACGTATTTCGGTTATATGCAATATGTTGACGCAGAATAAACGGTTGCTCGCATTCTATGTAATCAGGTAAAAAACCGCCAAATTTGGGGCAATGGCGCAATGTTTGTATGCCTTGCCAGAGTGCAGCAGTCGCAATCGCAGAAAGCATAGCTCCACATAAATACAATAGGTTGTTACCAGAATAGAATGCTGCTGCCCAAAGCCCAAGCAGAGAAAACAACATCAATGCGCCTGCACGGGTCATGCCAAGATGCCAAAAGTGTCCAATTGGAATGCGTATGGCAACCAGCCCATCGAGCAGGCGTAACAGCCATGGTGGCAGCCTTAAGTCAGAAGGGTTGTAAGCCATTAGGCGGGTACAGCGACCTGCTCTAAAAGGCTTTGCATTGCCGCTTCAATATCACCAGCCGCCAGCACACGATGGCTTAAACAGGGTAGCCAAACCGCTTGCACATCTGCCGCACTCACATATCCCTGCCCATTAAGCCAAGCATGTGCCTTGGCAGCGGTGAGTAAATCGTGCCCTGCACGTGGTGAGATACCTTGTGTTAACCATTTGTTATTGCGACTTTCAGCCAATAATCTCAACACATAATCCATAAGTATATCGCTGATAGGCATGGCGATAATGGCTTGGCGAGCTTGTGTAATATCTTGCCATGATGTGATTGCCTGAAAGCTTTGCAGTTGTGAGCGACCTGCTTCCCCAAGCAGCAATTCCCGTTCTGCTTGTGCATCAGGATAGCCCAAAGAAATACGCATAAAAAAGCGATCCAACTGCGACTCTGGTAAAGGAAACGTTCCCAAATGTTCAAACGGGTTTTGTGTGGCAATCACAAAGAAAGGTTTAGGTAAAATATGGGTTTTTCGTTCAATGCTCACTTGTCCTTCTGCCATGGCTTCGAGTAATGCCGATTGTGCTTTGGGTGTGG
>JAUZQR010000385.1 GCA_030950865.1 Mariprofundaceae bacterium
GTAAGCATTCAGTCCCCCTTTTTGGAAAAGAGGAATTAAGGGAGATTTTATTAGAAAAATCCCCCTCAATCCCCCTTTTTCAAAGGGGGAGGTGAACGGTTACCATAAAAAAGCCCGAAAATGTTTACACATAATTGGGCTTTTTATGGCTTAACAGTAAAAACTATTTTCCCCGTTTTTTCAAACGATCCAACGTTCTTAACTTTGATATAGCCTGAGCCAGTTCAGCTTGCGCTTTTGCAAAATCAATTTTGCCAGACTTATCTGTCAACATTTCTTCCGCTTTTGCTTTCGCTTCTAATGCAGAGGCTTCATCAATATCTGCTGCTCTTATTGCAGTATCAGCTAAAACAGTCACTAAATGCGGTTGTACTTCTAATATTCCGCCAGAAACATAATATTCCTGAGTTTCTGTATTACTGACTTTTACGCGCACCTCACCAGGTAACAGTTTTGTGATTAATGGAGCATGACGTGGGGCAATACCTACTTCGCCAAGTTCCGCAGGTGCAAAAACCATTTCTGCTAATCCAGAAAAAATTTCATTTTCTGCACTCACTATATCTACATGTACAGTCATTGTCATATTATCTCCTAAAAGGATTACATTCCTTTCGCTTTTTCAACGGCTTCGTCAATACTACCAACCATATAAAAAGCTTGTTCAGGAAGACTATCGTACTCGCCTTCGATAATACCTTTAAATCCAGCAATTGTATCTTTTAGAGATACATATTTTCCTGGAGAGCCAGTAAAGACTTCCGCAACAAAGAAAGGTTGAGATAAGTAACGTTGAACTTTACGCGCTCTAGTTACTGTCAGCTTATCTTCTTCTGATAATTCATCCATACCTAAAATCGCGATAATATCACGCAATTCTTTGTAACGCTGCAAGATACCTTGCACGCCACGAGCCACATCATAATGCTCTTGACCAATCACCAAAGGATCTAACTGACGACTACTTGAATCCAATGGGTCAATCGCAGGATAAATACCTAGCTCAGCAATTTGACGAGACAATACAACCGTCGCATCCAAATGCGCGAAAGTTGTTGCAGGAGATGGATCGGTTAAATCATCCGCAGGTACATAAACCGCTTGAATAGAGGTAATAGAACCTGTTTTAGTGGAAGTAATACGTTCTTGTAATACACCCATTTCTTCAGCCAATGTAGGCTGATAACCTACCGCGGATGGCATTCGTCCTAATAGCGCAGATACTTCCGTACCCGCTAGCGTATAACGGTAGATATTATCTACGAAGAATAAAACATCACGACCTTCTTCACGAAAATATTCCGCCATGGTTAAACCAGTCAAAGCAACACGTAATCTGTTTCCAGGTGGCTCATTCATTTGACCGTAAACTAACGATACTTTATCGATAACGTTTGAGTCTGTCATTTCGTGGTAGAAATCGTTACCCTCACGAGTACGCTCACCCACACCAGCAAATACAGAAAAGCCACTGTGCTCAATCGCAATATTACGAATAAGCTCCATCATGTTGACTGTTTTACCAACACCCGCACCACCAAACAAACCTACTTTACCGCCTTTAGCAAAAGGGCAAACCAAGTCAATCACTTTAATACCTGTTTCTAACAATTCATTAGCAGGTGCCTGTTCTTCATAAGAAGGTGCATCACGATGGATAACCCATTTTTCTTCTTCGCCAATGGGACCTTTTTCATCAATTGGCTCACCTAGAACATCCATAATACGTCCTAAGGTTTTTTGACCTACTGGTACTTTAATAGCATCACCTGAATTGCTAACTTCCAACCCACGGCTTACGCCATCAGTTGTACCCATTGCAATTGTACGAACAACACCGTCACCTAATTGTTGTTGAACTTCTAAGGTTAAGCCATTACTTTCAACATTTAACGCGTCATATACCTTCGGCAAATCTTCGCGTGGAAATTCCACATCAACGACCGCTCCAATAATCTGAACGATTTTACCATTACTCATCTTCGTCCTCTCTAAATCTAAATTCGTTAGCTATCGGCTGTTACTATACAGCGGCAGCACCTGCAACAATCTCTGAAATCTCTTGCGTAATAGCTGCTTGTCTAGCCTTGTTATAAACAAGTTGCAGTTCATCAATAATATTTCCTGCATTATCTGACGCACTTTTCATTGCGACCATTCTGGCAGACTGCTCACAGGCATTGTTTTCCACTAAACCCTGATAAACAATGGACTCAATATACCGATTCAACAATGTGTCCAGAACTTCTTTGGCATCAGGTTCATACAGATAATCCCAGTGTTTGTTACCAAAGTGATCTTCTGCATCATCTTCTAATTCAACAGCAACAACAGGTAGTAACTTCTCAACAGTTGGCTTTTGAGTCATGGTATTAACAAATTCATTACTTACTACATACAATTCATCAATTGTGCCATTTGTATATGAATCCAACATCACTTTGATGATACCCACAATACCGTTGAGATGAGGCGTATCTCCAAGTTTACCAATTTGTGCGACAAGATTTGCATTAATACCTGCGAAAAAGCTACTACCCTTTGTACCAATCGTACAAACATCCACCTCAATTTTATCTTTTTCCCATGCGACCAGGTCTTTTAGCACAGCTCTGAATAAATTAGAATTCAAACCACCACATAAACCTCGGTCAGACGTTACAACAATAACACCGACCCGCTTAACTTCACGTTCAACTAGAAAAGGATGCTTATACTCAGGATTAGCATGAGCCAAATGTCTAATAATCTGGCTTATCTTTTTAGAGTAGGGCCGCGTTGCCTGCATTCTGTCTTTTGTTTTACGCATTTTACTCGCGGCAACCATTTCCATTGCTCGAGTGATTTTTTGAGTATTTTTAATACTCGCACTCTGTGTGCGTATTTCTTTACCAACAGCCATAGAAGCCCCTTACCAACTACTTGTTTTAATAAAAGTTTCTATTGCGGATTGAATGCCTTTCTTGATTTCAGTGCTATAGTCGCCCGTGTCGTTGATTTGTTTCATCAAATCAGCTTGTTCAGACTTCATATAGGATTGAAGAGCCGCTTCAAAGTCACGTACTTTAGCAACGTCTAAATCATCAAGAAAACCTTCATTAGCAGCATGCAGTGAAACACCCATTTCAGCCACTGACATAGGAGAATATTGATCCTGCTTCATCAGTTCTGTTACGCGCTGTCCACGTTCAATTTGCTTACGAGTGCTTTCATCCAGATCAGAAGCAAACTGAGCAAACGCTGCAAGTTCACGATACTGAGCCAAATCAAGACGAATACCACCACCTAGCTTTTTAATGATCTTGGTTTGAGCTGCACCACCTACACGTGATACTGATAAACCGGCATTAACCGCAGGACGAATACCCGAGTTGAATAAATCAGACTCTAAGAAAATTTGTCCATCAGTAATCGAAATTACGTTAGTTGGTACGAAAGCCGATACATCACCGCCTTGCGTTTCAATAATGGGTAATGCAGTTAAAGAACCTGTTTTACCTTT
>JAUZQR010000386.1 GCA_030950865.1 Mariprofundaceae bacterium
ATTGGCACTGATTTCATTTGCAGTGTTGTCTTGGTTGCTACATCATCAAAAAAAGGCTGCTTGGCATGGTCGACGAACCAGCCAATTGATTCTTGCCGCGTATTGTCTGATGTTATTAGCCTATTTCGGTGTGCACCTGATTGAAGCTTGGTTGAATTAAAAAAGTTTCGCATCTATAAACGCTATGACTGAACTGGATATTTCTCTTCCTGTAGCCAGTATTATTTTACTGATTCTATTGCTTCTATCCGCTTTTTTTTCAAGCTCTGAAACTGCTTTAACAAGGGCAAGGCGTGTGCGATTACGCATCCTTAGCGAAAAAGGTGATCCTGGAGCCAAATGTGCCGAACATTTATTAAAAACGCCTGAAAATATCTTATCTGCTATTTTACTGGGTAATAATTTTGTTAATTTCGCGGCATCAAGTCTTACTGCTGCTATATTTGTGGTCACATTTGGTGATGCTGGCATTATATATGCCACGATTGCTATGACAGTGATTGTGGTTATTTTTGCTGAAGTCTTACCCAAAACCATTGCCGTAGCCTATGCCGAGCCGATTGCCTGCAAAGTGTCCAAGCCATTGCAATGGGTTATGCGCATCTTTCACCCCATCATTGTAGGCTTGATGGCAATTGTGAATACACTCAAGCGCATGCTACGCATTCCAGAACGTCAAGAAGTAGGCTTTAACCATCAGGAATTGGCTGCCATGGTCGATATCAGTGCTGAATCAGGCATGCTGGATGATGCACGCGAACAAATGCTAGCAAGCAGCCTTAGCCTGCATGAAATTCCCGTAAAACAACTCATGGCACCACGCAAAGATATGATTATGTTGGATGCCAGCCAAAGTGTTCGAGTATGTAAAGAACATGCCTTAAATCAGCCGCATTCTCGTTACCCCGTTTTTCTATCACAAAGCGATAATATTCTCGGTATTATTCACCTGCGAGAACTCATTAAACTGGATGATTCAGAACAACTTTTGGCACACGCTATCATTTGGCAAAGTCCGCTCTACACACCCAATAATCGCCATGCTTTAAGTCAATTATTTGACTTCCAAAGTAAACACCAACACATGGCGATTGTGGTCGATGAATTCGGAGATATTGAAGGGTTGATTACACTCGAAGACATTATCGAAGAAATTGTTGGCGATATTGTTGATGAATCCGATATCCCAACCTCGTCCGAAGTGTGGCAGCAGCCTGATGGCTCATTGGTCGTTACTTCAACGGCTAATGTTCATGATATTAACCAAGTGCTCGACAGTGATCTTCCCGAAGATGGTGCAATCACCATTGGTGGGCTTATTGTACAGACACTTGGTGATCAACCCGAAAGCAGAGTAAGCCTACCCATCAATGATTTACAACTGGAAGTACTAAGTATCGAAGACGAATGGATTCAACGTGTTCGCATCATCAAAGCAGAACCAGCCAAACAGCCTAATCACTAGCCTGTAAAGCCAAAAGCTGCTTCTGAATCATGAGCAAATCATCCCAAGCTTTCTTTTTTGCTTTGGGCGAGCGTAATAAGTACGCAGGGTGATAAGACACCCATACAGGAATCCCTCGATAGCTATGCCATACCCCTCGCAAATCATGCAATACAGCATCCGTGCCCAACAATGCCTGTGCAGCAACACGTCCCAACACACATATCACTTTCGGTGATACGTAATGCAACTGCCCATCCAACCAGACACGGCATGCATCTAATTCTTCTTGTTTAGGGTCACGGTGGTTGGGTGGGGCACACTGTAAAATATTCAAACTATAAACTTGTTCCCTACGCAAACCTATCGCCACCAACATGCTATCAAATATATTTCCAGCCTGCCCTGCAAAACCTTTCCCAAGCTCATCTTCTGCGCTATTGGGTGCTTCGCCAATAAATAATAAATCAGCAGTAGCATTTCCCTGACCAAACACAACATGCTGGCGAGACTCGGCAAGTACGCAACGCCGGCACTGCATTGCCTCTACAGTCATGCTCTGTAAATCCGCTGTGTTCACATCCATAGCTTTCGAACCCATCTGTGGTTCAAGTACGGGAACACCCGTTAAAACCTGAGTGACAGGCTGTTCAACTTTGCTTGCCTTATTCCCTGAACGAACAAGGGAAACTGGTGTTTGCACACCAATTTCCCTTAAATACGTTTCTACAAAATCAACTTCGGACATATCCGCCCCAGTAACAATCAGCCCAACAAAATATCCACTTTGGTTGTTGAACCCAAATATACAGGCACACGTTGATGCAATGCTTCAGGCTGCAAGTCTAACACCGCCACACCATCACTGGACATAGATTTACCACCTGCCTGCTCCATAATAAAGCCCATAGGAATCGCTTCATACAACAAACGCAACTTACCTGTGGTGTTCTTACTATCAGCAGGGTATAAAAACACACCACCTTTCAAAATTGTGCGGTGCATATCCGCAACCATCGCACCCACATAACGCATACCTAAACCAGTTTCAGCTTTTAAGTTTTCCAGTTTAGCGCCCATATTATCAGCCCATTGATCAGCATTGGACTCATTCACAGAATAATAACCACCCGTTTCAGGAATGCGCATATTACCATGGCTCAATTCAAAACGTGCTGTTGAAGGGTTAAAAGTATAACCATCCACACCTTCACCCACAGAGCACACCAACATGGTTGATGGACCATACAAGACATAACCAGCAGCAATCACTTCACGACCACTTTGCAACGTATCCGATACATGTGGACGATCTGCATTGGCAGTTTTACGTTTAACAATAGAGAAAATTGTTCCGACAGGACCATCCACATCAAGGTTTGAAGAACCATCCAATGGATCTACCAATACCAAATAGTCTGCATGGCTATATTCTTCAATCACCAATAATTCTTCTTGCTCTTCTGAACCTACTGCACAAACAAAGCCTGTCGAACGCATTTCATCTAGAAAAATCTCATCCGACAACACGTCCAAAAGCTGCTGCTGTTCACCCTGAACATTTTCACTACCAGCCCCGCCCAATGCACCTCGAAACACAGCACCGCGCAAAACTGCTGCAATCTCAATAGCAGCACGTCCCACACCCTGAATTACAGGCATCATCGTTGATCCATGTTCGCCCTGTTTAGCAATATTATTCAATGTCAGTGGCATATAGCCCTCCCGTCCGTTCATTAAGCCCAGCTACTTTTTAACTATTTGAAACTATTGATTCTCAGTTTTAATTAGCACCCAATACAACATCTCAAAGAATCTTCTAAAGACATACAAAATAGCATATGAGCAAGCTGGATAATCACTTGCGGTGTACCCTAACAAAATTTAAGAATAGATACAAAAAAAGGCTGCATATCCGAAGATATACAGCCTTTGAAGTGGCGGAGCGGACGAGACTCGAACTCGCGACCTCCGGCGTGACAGGCCGGCATTCTAACCAACTGAACTACCGCTCCAATTTGAAACGAACATTATGTAAATAATAAACTTTTCAAAGCTTTCCCTTACGGGATATGGTGGGCGCTGCAGGACTCGAACCTGCGGCCACCGCCTTGTAAGGGCGGTGCTCTACCAACTGAGCTAAGCGCCCCTGATTCAGGATTACTCCCTCTTCAGCGCGGCGAACATTAACGTCTGTCCGCCAACATGCAAGCTTATTTTACAGCGTCTTTCAAGCCTTTACCAGCCTTGAATTTTGGTGCTTTTGAAGGACCTACTTCAATCGCTTCGCCAGTACGTGGGTTACGTGCAGTACGTGCAGCGCGTTCAGCTACTGAAAATGTGCCGAAGCCTACCAAGCTAACGCTATCACCACTCTGTAATGCGCCTGTAACGCCGCTTAACACAGCTTCAACTGCTGCTGTTGCCGCTGTTTTGCTTAAGTCAGCACTTGCTGCCACATGGTTAATCAATTCTGCTTTATTCATCTTTTTCCTCCCAGAAATAAAGGTGTAGGCGAACTATAGTTTGCTTACCCCACTACCTGTCAAATTATTTTTAACAGTTCAACAATTAATGCCTTGAAATGGAACTTTTATCTAAATAAATATCCATCAAAGAATTTTGCACAAAATCTTCGGGCATACTCATACCCTCTGGAACACGCGTCAAGACGTACTTTAAGACTTCATCCATATGCGAAACACTGTGCACCTTTAAACCTTTCAGTATATTATCAGGTATCTCCTTGAGATCTTTGACATTTTCTTCAGGAATAATCACTTCAGTCAAGCCACCACGATGCGCAGCCAACAACTTCTCTTTCAAGCCACCAATAGGCAACGCTTTACCACGCAAGGTAATTTCACCCGTCATACACACTTCTTTTTTCACCGTAATACCCGTCAAAGCAGAAATAATGGATGTCGCCATGCCAAGACCCGCCGAAGGACCATCTTTTGGAATTGCACCTTCAGGAACATGCACATGAATATCTACATTCTGATGAAAATCAGATTTTAAACCCAAACTTGCCGCACGCGAACGCACATATGTTAATGCAGCTTGAATAGATTCTTGCATCACATCGCCCAACTGCCCAGTGACTGTCAACTTACCCTTACCAGGCATTAATGCCGTTTCAATTTGCAACAGCTCGCCACCCACTTCAGTCCAAGCAAGCCCAGTAACCACGCCAACCTGATGTTCTTCTTCCATCATACCAAAGCTGTACTGACGTACACCCAAGTATGTTTCCAAATCATCACGACCGACTTTCAAAGCAACTTTAGGACTATCCTGCACCCACTTGCGCGCCATTTTACGGCATAATTTCGCCAGCACGCGATCCAAGCCACGCACACCAGCTTCACGTGTATAATAACGAATCACATCAAGCAAGGCCTTATCATCCACATCAAAGCCTTCATCTTCGCTCAGACCGTGATTCTTTAGCTGTTTGGAAAGCAAGTAACGCTTGGCAATCGCCAGCTTTTCAGCTTCGGTATAACCCGACAAACGAATCACTTCCATCCTATCCAACAATGGGCTTGGAATATTCAAGCTATTTGCAGTGGTAATAAACATCACCTCGGACAAATCATAGTCCACTTCCATGTAATGATCGTTAAAGGTGTTATTTTGTTCTGGGTCAAGCACTTCTAACAATGCAGATGAAGGATCACCTCTAAAATCAGCGCCTAATTTATCAATCTCATCCAATAAAATAAGCGGGTTTTTCACGCCTACTTTTTTCATCGATTGAATGACTTTACCTGGCATAGAGCCAATATACGTACGTCTATGCCCACGAATCTCTGCCTCATCACGCATGCCACCCAGACTCATACGTACAAATTTACGGCTTGTAGCACGTGCAATTGAGCGACCAAGTGATGTCTTACCCACCCCAGGAGGACCTACAAAACAAAGAATCGGACCTTTCATCTTGCGCACCAACTGTAGTACAGCTAGGTGTTCGAGAATACGCTCTTTAACCTTTTCTAAGCCAAAGTGATCTTCATCTAAGATAGCCTCTGCAATACTAAGATCACGACGCACACGGGTACGTTTTTTCCATGGTAAATCAAGCAACCAATCCAAATAATTGCGTACAACAGTCGCTTCAGCACTCATCGGCGGCATCATTTTTAGGCGCTTGAGTTCAGTATTCGCTTTTTCCTGCGCTTCTTTGCTCAAACCACATGTTTCAATTTGTTTTGCCAAGGCTTCCATATCACCCTGTGCATCATCTTCACCCAATTCTTTTTGAATCGCTTTCATTTGCTCGGATAAATAATATTCACGTTGTGATTTTTCCATTTGGCGTTTCACACGTGTGCGAATACGTTTATCCACCTGCAAGATTTCCATCTCATCTTCCATATGGGCATACAAACGCTCTAACCGCTCAATCACACTTGGAATTTCCAATAGTGCTTGTTTCTCTTCTAGTTTTAAGCTCAAATGTGAGGCAATCGTATCTGCCAACTTATCCACTTCTTCCACAGCAGCAACAGATACCAATACTTCAGGCGGTGTCTTTTTGTTCAATTTTACATAGGCTTCAAATTGATGTTCGACTGTTTTAGCAACAGCTTCACGTTCACGCAAATCATCATCAGCTTCTGGCATAATTTGATAATTCGCCCGTAAAACATTGCCAGCATTCTTAATGCTCGCCACACGCACACGCGCGCCGCCTTCTACCAATACTTTAATCGTACCATCTGGCAATTTCAGCATTTGCAGGATATTTCCTAACGTACCAACTTGATAAAGATCTTCTGGATCAGGATCATCTTTATCGGCATCTTTTTGCGCCAACAAAATAATTTTCTTGCCCGACTGCATCACTTCATCCAAAGCACTTACGCTTTTCTCACGCCCTACAAATAAAGGTACAATCATATGAGGAAAAACAACAATATCACGCAGTGGCAAGACTGGTAAAATACCTTCTTTACCTACATCATCAACCTGTTCACTACCACTTTCCCATTCTGCCACATCACTCTCCTTACCTTACACATCAAAACACTCTGATTTCAGAGTTGCCTGACTTCAACTACGCAGCTTCATCATCGGCATGAAAAACCAAAACAGGCTCGGCATCACCTTCTACAACCTTGCGATTAATCACGCACTTTTCTACATTGCCCATGGTTGGAATTTCATACATCACATCCAACATCACCCCTTCCATAATAGCACGCAAACCACGTGCACCTGTTTTACGTTTAATCGCCTTATCGGCAATGGCTGATAAAGCACTATCTGTAAACGAAACATCTACACCATCATACGATAACAATGCCTGATACTGTTTCACCAGTGCGTTTTTAGGTGCTGTCAAAATCTCTAACAAGGCTTCTTTATCCAATTCGGTCAACGTTGCTACAGCAGGAAGCCTGCCAACAAGTTCAGGAATCAATCCGAATTTAATCAAGTCTTCTGGCTCAACCTGTTTTAGCAGCACGCTAATATCCTGCTCATCTTCAGAAACAACATTCGCACCAAAACCAATCGAACGACTTTTACCACGTGATTCAATGAGTTTTTCCAAGCCAGCAAATGCACCGCCTAAAATAAACAACACATTCGTCGTATCGACTTGAATAAATTCTTGTTGAGGGTTTTTGCGCCCACCCTGTGGCGGAACATTGGCAACAGTACCCTCAATCAATTTTAACAAAGCCTGCTGCACACCCTCTCCCGACACATCACGGGTAATCGAAGGTGAATCTGCTTTGCGTGAAAGTTTATCGACTTCATCAATATAAATAATACCACGCTGAGCGCGCTCAACATCATGATCGGCAGCTTGCAATAATTTTGAAATAATATTTTCAACATCATCACCCACATAACCCGCTTCGGTCAATGTTGTGGCATCAGCCATCACAAAAGGCACATCAAAAACACGCGCAAGACTTTGTGCTAAAAGGGTTTTACCACAGCCTGTTGGTCCCAAAAGGAGAACATTACTCTTGGATATTTCAACATCACTCTGTTGGTTGTGTTCAATGCGCTTGTAATGATTA
>JAUZQR010000387.1 GCA_030950865.1 Mariprofundaceae bacterium
AGTTATGAATGCTAACCTTAAGCCAGAGATAACTTCTCAACCATATCACCCTGTAACCAGATGGTTGCATGCAGGATTGGTGTTGGGTGTAATATTTCAATTAACGTGTGCTTTTTTTATGGCACATCCAAAGCACGCTGATGAAGGACACGGCAAAGCGATGGTTCATGCCAAAATAGCTACAGAGCATGACTCTAAGCATACCTCTGTAACGACACATACTGAATCCATGGCTACAAAAGCACAGTCAGCCATGCATAAGGATGATGCATTAGGGCAATGGTTTATGTCAGCACACCGTACAGGTGGTTTTCTGGTAGCAGTGATTGTACTCGCTAACCTTATATGGGCGTTGGTCTTGAGAGGGACTCCACGTAAGCGCCAAATCTCTGTGTTGTTCTCCGCATTTCATTGGCGTGAAGCGCGGGGTGTTTTAAAGCAGCTTTCTCTTATGTTTGTAGGGAAAGGAGGTATGCCCGTCCCAGGCAATGCCCTGTCACTTATTGTTGAAATGCTAGGCATGCTTACGATGGCTGCAATGGCGGTGAGTGGCGTAATGATTTGGAATATATGGGCTGGTCCAGGCAATACAGTTGTTGAGCTTGCAGAAGCTTGGATGGGCGTTCATGGAACACTTGCTCTATTGCTGTTTTTATATCTAACGGGACATGTTTCGATGGCACTACTGCATATGCGTTCAGGAGACTCAGTGTTCTCCCGAATTCGCCCATAAGTATGATGAATAGAACTTACCACTTTACTATCAGCTATACTGCTAGTGCGGGACACCTTGTTGGCTAAAAGTACTGTGTAGATAGCATTTTAATAATAAGGAGAGTGATATGAAAAAAGCAAAAATAATTGGATTGTTGATGGGTACTGTTTTGGTAGCAGCTCCCGTAGCTTATGGTGGAGAAAATCATGCCATGTCCGATGCCCAACATCGCAAAACAATGGGAGGTATGCACCACCCAGAACAGAATCGTGACGCAGTAGCTGATAAAAAGCGTGCTATGATGTCCAATGCCCAACATCGTAAAACAATGGGAGGTATGCGTCACCCAGAACAGAGTCGTGATGCAGTGACTGATAAAAAACGCGCAGTGATGTCTGATGCCCAACATCGCAAGACCATGGGCGGATCGCATCACCCTAAATAAATGCTTGGCAGGCAATAGTAAACCAGTACCTACCAGTCATAAAAATACTTTTATTTTGTAGTAAGCTGAATTGAATAAGGAACTAGGTGGAACATGATGAATCATATAGATCCCATTTGCGGCATGGAAGTCAAAAAAGAATCTCCGTATAGT
>JAUZQR010000388.1 GCA_030950865.1 Mariprofundaceae bacterium
TAGCAAGATCAACAGGTGCGCAGGGTAGTGGGGTGTTGATGTCTATGGCTTTGGCGGAAGGTTTGTTGGCGATTCCTGCGGCTAAAGCAGACTTGAAAGCAGGTGAGTTCGCATCCGTACAACTATTGCAAAATATGAATGTTCAAGATGCACCAGATATGGAGATTTAAATGAGTACCAATGAGAATGATGTTGCAAAAATAGGTTTTGTTACGGTTTCAGACCGTGCTTCTCGTGGTGAGTATGAAGATTTGGGTGGGCCTGCCATGAACGCATGGTTTGAACGTGTGTTGACCTCAGAATGGCAGGCTGTGAAACGTGTGATTCCCGATGAGCAGCAGAATATTGAAGCAACGCTCAAGGCGTTTGCCGATGATGAAGGCTGTTGTTTAATTGTCACCACGGGCGGCACAGGTCCTGCGGTGCGGGATGTGACACCTGAAGCGACCGAAGCGGTGTGCCAGAAAATGATGCCAGGTTTTGGTGAATTGATGCGGCAGGAATCGCTGAAGTTTGTACCGACTGCTATTTTATCGCGGCAAACCGCAGGTATTCGTGGTCAATCCTTAATCATCAACTTACCAGGCAAACCTTCAGCTATTGATGATTGTTTAAATGCGGTGTTTCCAGCCGTGCCATATTGTATTGATTTAATCGAAGGTCCTTATTTGCAAGCCAATCCTGATATCTGCAAGGTATTTCGTCCAAAGAAGAAGTAATTAGGCAAATTCAGGTAAAATATCAGCGTTAAATACAGGACCATCCACACAGACCCTGCGATATTTTTCTTCACCATTTTCAAGTGTTTTAACCACGCAACCTGCACAACCACCAATAGCGCAAGCCATATGCTCTTCCAGCGATAATTGTGCTGGAATATTTAAATCTCGACCTAGCTTTGCCACTGCATGCAGCATCGGATGTGGGCCACAAGATAGCAACACACAGTTTTCACGTTCTTTCTCATCCAGTGCCAGTAAATAATCACGAGCTAAATTTGGCACATGTCCTTCATAACAGCCGTACAAACCAGCATTGGATGCCAAACGGCATGGGATCCCCCGCTCTTCCAGAGAGCTAATGGTCAACGTTGTATTGCCCGCAATACCAGGCAACATAAATGTTGATGGTTTCAATGCAAAAGGAAATTCAACTTCAGAACCCGCAAATACCACAGGTTTTCCACCACGCGCAATTAAATCATCTGCTGCAAAGACCATAGGCGGAATGCCCACGCCTCCACCAATAAGAATATAACGTTTGGAAACATCGGATAAATCAAACGGCTTACCAATAGGTCCTAACATGGCTAATTCTTCGCCTACTTTACGCTCACCCAATTGATGGGTGCCTTCACCAATCATCTTATACAGCAAATCAATAGTGCCCTTTTCAGGACTGGTAAGCATAATCGAGATAGGCCGTCGCAATGCTTTGGCTTGTGAAACCCGAATATGCACAAACTGTCCAGGCTTGGCATCACGTGCTGTTTTCGGTGCATGCAAACGCATCATGCACTGCTCACCTTTATGGTGAATATTGGCTAATACTTTGGCTTGTTCTTCAAAAATTATATTTCTGTTTGATTCAGTCATGAACTTCGCCTTTTTCGAATACCACACGCCCATCTTTCAGCGTATATAACACCTGACCAGTCATGGTTCTACCATGCCAAGGTGTATTACGACCTTTGGAAAATAATTTTTCTCGATCAAGTACCCACTCTGCTTTGGGGTCAAAGATGCAAATATCTGCCACCCTCCCCTCTGCCAACGAGCCTTCAGAAAGGTTTAATAATTGCGCAGGGTTACATGTCATTTTGGCGATTAAATCAGACATCGAAAGTACACCTGCCCGTTCCAAATCTAAAGAAATAGGTAGCATGGTTTCCAAGCCCACAATGCCAAATGCCGCACACGATAATCCGCAGCGTTTATCATCTTCATGGTGTGGCGCATGATCTGTAGCAATCACATCAATCGTGCCATCTTTCAAGCCTTCAATCACCGCAAGCCTGTCTTCTTCGGTACGCAATGGTGGGCTCATCTTGGCATCGGCATTAAAATTGAGCACTTCATCTTCAGTCAAAGCAAAGTGATGCGGCGCTGCTTCGGTGGTAACTTTCAAACCTTCTTGTTGCGCAAGGCGCACTTGTTCCACAGCGCCTTTGGTAGAAATATGTGCCACATGATAGCGTGCATCAGTTCGGCGAGTCAGCATAATATCCCGAGCAATCATGCTATCTTCGCCTTCCACAGGCATACCCTGCACACCCAGTTGTGTGGATACCCAGCCCTCATTCACCGAACCACCTTCAGTAAGCTGCCTCTCTTCGGCATGTTGGATAATCAAATAACCAAAGCTCGATGAATATTCCAAGGCTTTACGCATCACACCTGCATGCCAAATCGGCTTGCCATCATCAGAAAAGGCTACTGCGCCTGAACGCGATAACTCTCGCATTTCAGTCAGCTCTTTGCCTTTCAAATTACGACTAACAGCACCAATCGGGTGCAAGTTACACAGTCCAATCTCTTTAGCACGTGCAATCACCTGCAACACAATGCCCGCATGATCAATGCATGGTTCAGTGTTCGGCATGGTACAAATACTGGTCACTCCACCTGCAAT
>JAUZQR010000389.1 GCA_030950865.1 Mariprofundaceae bacterium
CTGCAATCACATCAATAATAGAAAAATACCAAAGCTCTTTATCTTCATTCCAATGGGTTCTGATTGATTGTTCTTGAAATAACTGAATTTTACTTGTCATCATTTCCCCCATTTTCAACTTTCAATTCTCCATTTTCAATTATTGAACCAATGATCAATTTTAAACTTTCCATTAACAAACCGCTTTCCTTATCCAACTCCGCTATTTCTTTTAATATCTCTTCTGGGCTTCGTAGCGGTGATTCTTCAGGTGTATTGGGGTTTTTAGCTGAAAGATCAAACATATTTGGATTAATATCGCTTATTTTAACCGTCCATGAGTTTTCACTCTCTGCTTGTGTTTTTTGCAATTCCACAAATTCAGCCAAGTCCTGCTCATTCAGTGGGTTGGTTTTACCTAAATTCCTGTCCAGATTAAGTTGATAAAACCAAGTCTCGGTGGTGGCTTTGCCTTTTTCAAAAAACAGCACCACGGTTTTTACACCAGCACCTGTAAATGTGCCACTGGGTAAGTCCAATACGGTGTGCAGATTGCAACTGCTTAATAATTCTTTGCGTAAGGCAACCGAGGCGTTATCGGTATTACTCAAAAAGGTATTTTTGATAACAACACCTGCTTTACCACCTGCTTTTAGAATTTTGATAAAGTGCTGTAAAAACAAAAAAGCGGTTTCACCCGTTTTGATCGGGAAATTCTGCTGTACTTCGGCTCTTTCCTTGCCGCCAAAGGGTGGATTGGCTAATACAATGTCATAACGGTCTTTTTCTTGAATATCACCTAAGTTTTCGGCAAGGGTGTTGGTGTGGATAATGTTGGGGGCTTCGACACCGTGCAAAATCATATTCATAACGCCGATGATGTAGGCGAGGGATTTTTTCTCTTTGCCGTAAAAGGTGTTGCTTTGCAGGGTTTCGCTGTCTTTGGTGGATAGTTTGTTGCTCGCTCGCAAATAGTCAAAGGCTTCAACCAAAAATCCTGCGCTGCCCACCGCACCATCATAAATGGTATTGCCAATTTTTGGGTTAACCACTTTGACAATGGTTTTAATCAAGGGGCGTGGCGTATAGTATTCACCACCATTACGCCCTGCATTACCCATGTTTTTGATCTTTCCTTCATACAAATGGCTCATTTCATGCTTTTCAACATGGGTTCTAAAGCGTAGTTCATCAATCAGATTGACCACTTCCCGACAATTGTATCCGCTTTGAATCCTGTTTTTCAGTTCACTGAAAATTTCACCAATCTTGTATTCAATGGTATTAGCATTATCAGCGTTGGCTTTAAATTTCTTTAGATAAGGAAATAATTT
>JAUZQR010000039.1 GCA_030950865.1 Mariprofundaceae bacterium
AACCACAGAAAGCGATGGATTTCCTGTGTTTTCTGCCGTCGTTGTAGCTACCTGTGGTACTGTCATTGATGTGGTAGAAGGCTGTGACGTGCGTTGTTGAGGCATATCGTTGCTGCTTACAATATCTTTATCAACGGCTGCTTGCTGCTTACTTTCTAAAGCTTCAACTCGCTGCAAGAGCAATTTAATTTGTGCTTTTAATATCTGTATTTCATCATTTTCTGCTGCATGTATTGGCATTGCCATACACAACAGACATGGCATTAGCCACGCTAGTTTTAGTGTCTTCATTATTTCTCCATAAGAACACAGCCAAGCTGGCTGTATTTGCTTGTTAATTTGTCAGTAAATTAAACAAAGCAAATGGAGGAGCACGAATAGAAACCAAATGCGCACAGGTATATGCAGTATTGTCAGCTAGCCAGTTCACCAAAGAAAAATTATGCTCTGGAGCAATCAATTGAATGGCAGCATGCAGGGTATAACCGTGGGTTACAGACTCTTCCAACGAGCATATGACACATGGTGCCAACTGATGCAAACCATCTTCATGCTGATGCAAATCAATAGCAGACCACATCGCGCCAAGCATGGCAAAAGTAACCATGACAAAGCGCATGCTAGAAGATATTTTCTGCAAGGCAGGTTTCATCAATCGAATGGTGGTCAGATTGTGATTTAAGTCAAGAAACGGTGAACAAAGTATTCGTTATTCACCCAACACATGTAAATAAACGCGCCTATTTAAAGCATGCGTGCGATGTTCATAAAGGTATATTGCTTGCCACATACCTAGCCCAAGTCGCCCATTGATAACGGGAACATTCAACGAAATTTGCGTTAATGCCATGCGAATATGCGCGGACATATCATCATCACCCTCGTCCCTATGCAAAAACTCAGCATCGCCATCAACCACAAGGCGCGACATAAACATTTCCATATCCCGTAACACATCAGGGTCTGCATTTTCCTGAATTATCAACGAACAACTGGTGTGCTGCACAAAAAGATTAAGCATACCTGTTTGTATGTCCGTTTCATTCACCCATGTTTGTACTTCACGGGTAATATTGTAAAAACCGCGCCCTGTTGCAGGGATATTCAAACAATGTTGCTGTTGTATCATGATAACTCTGCCCAAACAGGTGCATGATCTGATGGACGCTCTTTGGCACGATAATCGATATGCACACCGCCTGCTTGAATCTGCAATGCCGAAGTTGCCAAGATATGGTCAATGCGAATACCCCACTTACGGCGAAATGCATTAGAACGATAATCCCACCAACTATGCATAGCATCTTCAGGGTGCAGTTGGCGAAGGGAATCATAAAGCCCCATATCCATCAGTGAGAAAAACCACTCACGTTCAGGCGTGGAGCACATAATCTTTTCAACCCAGCGCGATGGATCGTGAATATCCAAGTCGGCTGGTGCAATGTTATAATCACCAAGCAATACCAACTTGTCATACTTCTCTAATTCAGTTTTCAAAAAATCACGCAGCGCATTGAGCCAACGAAATTTATACTGATATTTATCGCAACCGACTTCATGACCATTGGGGATATACACATCAATCACACGCACATCATCAATGGTTGCGGCAAGTAAACGGCGCTGTGGGTCATCAAGGTTAGGCACGTCAAATACCATATCCGTGGCTTCTTTTCGGCTAATAATTGCCACGCCATTGTATGTCTTTTGCCCAGCAAACTCTACATGATAACCCGCAGCTTCAAGCTCGGCTTGTGGAAAATCTTTGTCTTGTTGTTTGGTTTCTTGCAGCGCCAATACATCGGGTTGTTCGTTCTCTAAATATTCCAACACATGCGGTAAACGCACCTTGAGCGAATTCACATTCCACGTTGTAATCTTCATGCTTATTTACCTTTATAAAGCAGGTAAGCAATCCAGCTTAGACCTGCGAATAACATCGCAGAGGACAATACCATACCCATGGTCAACCAATCACCATAAAGAAAACCAAGCTGAATATCAGGCTGGCGGAAATTTTCACAAAAAATGCGCGCCAATGCATAACCCACCAAAAATACTGCCACCCGCATACCCAATGGCCAATCAAGCTTACGTGTGAACCATAACAATAAAAATAATACGATTCCTTCCAATGTTAATTCATACAATTGGCTTGGATGACGTGGGTCAGGCCCTGCGCCGGGGAAAATCATTGCCCAAGGCACATCGGCAGGATTTGTTACAACTCTTCCCCAAAGCTCACCATTGATAAAGTTGCCCATACGCCCAAATGCCAAACCAATCGGAGCAACCACAAAAAATTTATCCATTAACAACATAAATGGCATGTGATGTTTTCGGCAATACCACCAACCCGCCACAATCGGCCCAACGAGTCCGCCATGAAATGACATCCCGCCCTGCCAGATGTACAGGATTTCAATCGGGTGGCTGATGTAATAATCAAAATTATAAAACAAAACATAAGCCAAGCGCCCACCCAACACGACCCCAAGAATCAACGCGGTAAACAGCCCTTCGTAGGCCTCAGGTTTAACACTTACTTCCCATGCGCCACATTCGCGCAATTGTTTGCGTACCAATAGCCATACTGCGGAAAAACCAAATACATACATCAAGCCATACCAATGAATCGCCAGCGGCCCCAATTGCAATGCTACTGGATCAATATGCGGTGCCATCATGATAAAACCCACAGTAATAAGATTCCGAATAAAATTCGGTACACACCAAATGCAACAAAGGTAAACCGCTCAAGAAAATGAATAAACAAACGCATCACCAACCATGCTGAAACAAAAGCAACCACAAAGCCTGTCAGCAATACCATCCAGTCTGTTCCTGCAAAATCTTGGTGATGTTTCAATAAATCAAAACCACTGGCTGCCATCATCACAGGCAATGCCAATAAAAATGAAAATTCGGCACTCGCTTTACGGCTTAAACCGACCAACATCGCACCAATAATGGATGCGCCAGCTCGACTTGTGCCTGGAATCAAAGCAAAGACTTGTGCCACGCCAACCCATAAAGCTTGTCGATAACTTAAATCCTCCACCTTTTGCACGGGATAAACTTTGTCTTTATGAAAATATTCCACGATAAGAAAAATCACACCGCCGACAATGAACATGATGGCAACAATATCGACCGTGAACATGGCTTTGATTTGTTTATGGAACAAAAAACCAACAATGCCAAGTGGAATAAATGCCAAGACAACTTTTTTCCATAAGTCCAAATACACAAAAGAGAATTTTTCGCGGTAATTGGCAACCACTGCCAAAATCGCAGCCAGCTGAATAATCACTTCAAAAGCTTTGTTTTCTTCATTTTGCGCAATGCCCAACCACTGGCT
>JAUZQR010000390.1 GCA_030950865.1 Mariprofundaceae bacterium
AGGCAAATCAGGATTGGCTAGAAATGGTACGCCATAAGCAATTAAATCTGCATTACCCGACACCAACGTCTGATTACCACGCACTTTGTCATAACCACCATTAACAATATAACAACCGCCAAAAGCCTTCCGTAAAGATAACATATCCACACTGTTATCGACTTCACCTGTCAACGACACCTCGACCACATGCAAATAAGCTGGTTTAAGTGCAGATAAAGCCATTGCCACATGCTCAAATAAGGCTTGTGGCGCAGAATCGCGCATATCATTGAATGCATTGACTGGAGAAATACGCACACCCACCTTATCTGCCCCAACTTCTTCACAAATCGCCTCTGTGACTTCCAATAAGAAACGTGCACGATTCTCAATGTTACCACCATATTGATCGTTACGCTGATTACTCCCATCACGCAAAAACTGATCAATCAAATATCCATTAGCAGCGTGAATTTCAACACCATCAAAACCAGCTTGCATAGCACATGCGGCGGCATGGCTATAGTCCTGCACAATGCTGGCAATCTCATCCACTGACAAGTCTTGTGGCACAACAAAATCCTTCATGCCTTCATATGTGAAGGCTTGTCCTTCTGGTTTAATCGCAGAAGGTGCAACAGGTAATCCTCCACTGTGAAAATCAGGATGTGAAATTCGCCCACAATGCCATAACTGAATAAAAATACGCCCACCCTTGGCATGCACCGCATCAGTTACCGCCTTCCAGTTTTCAATGTGTAGATCATTGTAAATACCTGGCGTAGCTGGATAACCTACGCCTTGCGCTGATATTTGTGCCCCTTCGGTAATAATCAAACCCGCCGAAGCACGTTGTACGTAATACTCTTTCATCAATGGTGTTGCTGTGCCTTCAGGTGCACGATTACGCGTCATCGGCGCCATCACCATGCGGTTGGATAGGTTTATTGAACCCAAAGTTATGGTCGAAAAAAGATTGTTACTCATGATTTATAGCCTCTGTTAAAGTAGTTTTAAAATATCTTGGGGGTCCATGCGCTTGGTATAGTCGGCATCGACAAATGCATGAAGTATGGAGCCATCAGCATCAATCACATACGTGGCAGGAAGAGGTAATTCGTAACGAACATTGCCATCAAATTCAGGTAAATTAATATCAAAACCCTTATAAATAGAACGCAAAGTTTCCGACAAGGTGAAAACCAAGCCGTAATTTTTTGCTACTTGATTATCACAATCCCATAAAATATCAAAATCAAAAGGATTTTCCTGCAAAAGCGCAGAACTTTTTTCTTTCATATTAGGCGTGATACTCACTAGGTTTGCACCTAATTTATTAAGCGCTGGCATAGCATTATTCCATGCTTTTAACTCCAGATTGCAATACGGACACCATGCCCCACGATAAAAATTCACTACCAATACACCTTGCTGTAAAAAATCTTGCATTGCCAGCAGTTCACCACTGCTGTTTTCAAGATTAAACGCCGGCGCGCGATCACCTACATTTTTGGCTTGCTCTGCAATGCCACTGGCAATGAGCTTTGTTGTTTCATCCTGCATGGTAACAAGCACATCTGCGGGTATAGAAGG
>JAUZQR010000391.1 GCA_030950865.1 Mariprofundaceae bacterium
CTTTCCCTTCATTGGAAAGCTGTGTTTTTACAGCTTGTACAGCCTCATGTAATGGTAGAAAATAGACTTCTATGGTTTCCGTGGCTGCATAAGAAGATGATACCCAGCTGCAAAAAAGAACTAAAAAAACTAATAGGTTTCTCATTTATATGCCCTCATTGTCTGACCCAGCCCTTGGTTTCTATGTTTTACCAGCTTTACGCCATGATTTGGATCGTGATGCAGCCTGCTCTCTTCGCCAAGCTTCAATCTTGGCATGGTCACCACTAAGCAATACATCAGGAACTCGCTTGCCCTCAAAGACTTCTGGACGGGTATAATGCGACCAGTCCAAAATCCCTTCTTCTGTAAATGAATCAAGCACCGCCGATTCCGCTGAACCCAATACACCTGGAAGTAAACGAATCACCGCATCCAATACAGATAGTGCCGCAGGCTCACCACCCGATAACACATAATCTCCTAATGATAGTTGCTCATCAACTTCATCGCAAATACGCTCATCAAAGCCCTCATAACGACCACAAAGCAGTGTTACATGCCTTTTTTCAACATATTCAAGGGCTTTTTGTTGGGTAAAACGGTTGCCAGATGGGCTCAACATGACCACATGGGTTTGCGGATCGCGCTTGCGAGCCTCTCGAATGGCTGCAACCACTGGCTCAGGTTTCATCAACATACCAGGTCCACCGCCATAGGGTTTATCATCAATAGTTCGGTGTTTATCGGTGGTAAAATCACGCAGTTGAATACAATCAACTTGCGCTAATTTTTTCTCAATCGCACGTTTGGGAATCGAACAACTTAACGGGGAGTCAAAGAACTCTGGGAATAAGGTTAAGATTTGGGCGTGAAACATGCATCCATCCCATCCAACAAACAGACATCCACACGCCGCTCTTCCATATCCACCATCTGTATAACATCTTCGGTAAAAGGCAACATCCACTCACCTTGCACATCGGCATGCTTGGATGTTTTTACCACCAAAATATCTTGTGCTCCATATTCTTCCAATGCTTGCACCGAACCAATCAGTTTATCGTCCACATACACAGCACAATCAAGCAATGCTTCCCATAAATATTCATCATCATCCACGTCTATTTCATCCGTAGCGACCCAAATTTTTATTTTTTTAAGTGCCTCTGCCTGTGTACGGGTATTCACACCCTCAAGCTCTGCCAGCATGCCCTTATTGCCATGCTGCCAACAACGGCTAACGGAATATGGCTTGGCAGAATTAGCATCCATACCCAAGTGCCAACAAGAATACCCAGCGATGCCAGAGGCAGGCCGGGTATCCGAATAAACAGTGAGTGTACCTTTTAGACCATGTACGCCTAAAATGGTGCCCACACAAATCAATGTATCAGTCATGCTATCAAGAAAGACGTGGCTTTATAAAAGTTAGCACGTCTTATCCAAGAATAGTTAAGCAGATGCCTTAGCAGAAGTCTTGGCAATCAAGCTCGCAACACGGTCTGAAGGCTGCGCGCCCAAATCAGTCCATGCTTTTACACGCTCAAGATCCAATTCACTTACTTCTGGCTGCTTGCAAGGATCATAGTAGCCTAATTTTTCAATAAATGCGCCGTCACGACGTTTGCGTTCATCCATTACTACTACTGCATAAAACGGGCGTTTCTTACGTCCACCACGTTGCAAGCGAATCACTGTTGCCATAGTTCAAAACCTCCAAAATCAGGCGCGCACTATAACTGGCAAGCCTTAAAAGTCATCATTTTAATTTTATT
>JAUZQR010000392.1 GCA_030950865.1 Mariprofundaceae bacterium
AACATCCATTGATGCGGCATTACATGCTTCAAAAGAAGTTCCTTTGGAGCGAATTTTGAATGTCGCAAATTTACTTACTCACTTTGCTGCTTCAGATGATGGACAAGCTGTAATTATAGCTAATAAGCGAATTGCTAATATATTGAAAAAAGCAGGTAATATAAATATGGAGGTTAATGAAGAATTGTTAGTGGAAAATGCCGAAAAGACTTTATACGCCGCCTTAACGGCATTGGTAAACTTTGGTTTTCCTGTATTGCCAGCGGCACAACTTCAAGAACTTGCAACCTTACGCGAGCCAGTTGATACCTTCTTTGATGATGTGATGGTGATGGCAGATGATGCGGCTGTAAAAGGCAATCGTTTGGCTCTATTGGGTCAGCTTCGAGCATTATTTTTACAGCTTGCTGATGTATCAAAACTGTAAAAAGTTATTTTTTTTAAGCATTACACTGGTCAGTTTACTGAGTAGTGTGCTGGCTGTTAGCGAAGAAAAAATACAAATTCCAGCCTCTATTCAAGAGGAATGTCAACGTATTGGGCATAAACTCGGTAGCGTAAGTGTGACGCGCTGCTTGCAGAGTCAACTGCAAGATACGAGCGCGCGTTCGGTGAATGGACAAGCTATTTTGCTGAAGGAATATCCACCCTTGCTTGAAAGGCGCAAGCCGATCGGGCGAGTGTTATTGATTGGTGGCACACATGGTGATGAATATGCATCGGTAAGTATTGTGTTTAAGTGGATGAAAATATTGGATGTATATCATTCAGGCTTGTTTCATTGGCATGTTGCACCGCTAATGAATCCTGATGGGCTACTTCAAAAACACTCCGCACGACTGAATGCCCATGGTGTTGATTTGAATCGTAATATGCCCACGCCAAACTGGCATGAAGAAACCGCACGTTACTGGAAAAACACACATCATGACCCGCGTCGTTACCCAGGTATAGAGCCTTTAAGTGAGCCTGAATCACAATGGCTTTATAATGAAATTAAACGCTTTAAACCTGATGCAATTGTATCTGTACATGCACCTTATGGTGTGCTTGATTTTGATGGTCCACCCGTTGGACCACGTAAGCTTGGGCAGCTTCATCTTCGACTTATTGGCGTTTACCCTGGGTCATTGGGTAATTCGGCTGGTATTCAGCATAGAATTCCAGTGGTTACGGTCGAGTTGCCGTATGCTGGTATTATGCCAAGTAAACAGCAAACATCTAAGATGTGGACAGATTTAATTCATTGGTTACGTTATAATATTCCCAAAGAGGAGACATTGGCTGCTTATCCATTGTTTGAGGACATTGATAAACATATGAATGCTTTCTCTCAAAAGGTGCATGATGATGGGTCATCAAAACAGCTTCAATTACATGCGCAGAAGGTCGCGAACTAATGTTTGCAAAAGCATTCATATTGATTGGCTGTCTCATGGTATTTATGCCTTTGCAAAGCTTGAATGCGACAGCCGAATATATGAGCAAACAAACTGCCTATGACTTGCTTAAATTGAATCAGAGTGAAAAAGTATTGGCTTTGGCAAAGGGTGATAGAGAAGTTTTGTTGGCGACATTGGAGCTTGAGCATGAGCAAGTTGATGCAGCACTTGCTTGGTTAAGCACTGATGTGATTCAAGCTAACCCTTTGGCAGCCTTGATTAAAGGCGAGGCATTTCGGAGAAAATCATTTGCGGCAGCATTACGGGCAGGAAGTTATGCGCATGCGGCACATGATGGTATTAAAAAACTTGGTAATGCTGAGTTTACCCCTGCATTACGAGAGGCAGAAAAGCGTTTGCAGGCATTTATGCTAATAGATAGTGCTTCCATGCTAGCTCAAGAAGAACAAACGGATACTTTAACAGCGGCTGTTCGAGCATCTGTTGAAAGTGCTGTGCAATTATGGATTAAGGATTGGCAATCACTGAATCATAAGGCTTATATGAGCCATTTTGATGTGAGCTTTCAAACAGATAAATATAACTATCAATCGTGGTCTCAACATAAACAAAGAATTAATCGGAAGAAAGCATTTATACACATTCAAATTTCAGATATAAAGATTGTGACTGATGCGAATGTGGCAGGTGAAGCGGTGATTGTATCTTTTAGGCAGCGTTATCAATCTAGCAATTACAATTCAAATGATTATAAAGAGTTATATTTATTGCGCCGTCATGCGGGCGCAGCATGGCTAATTTTGGATGAAGGAAAGCATGTTTATCCAGAGCGTTTTCATGTTAAAGAGGCTCATAATATTAAGCCGTTAGTCGCTGGTTGGGTCATCAATATTGGGTCGTTTCAGAGTATGAAGAATGCAGAGAAAATGCTTGAAGTGATTAAACATAGTTACCTTTTTCAAACGTTTGTGGTGAGTGTCAAGGTTGCAGGAAAGAAGGTCTACCGTGTTCAATCGGGTCTTTATCATACGCGACCTTTGGCGAGGCATGCAATGCTGGATATTTGTGCGAAATTAGAGGTGGCAGGCTGTTGGCTGGAGAAAAATATATAAGCTGTTAAATTATTATGGCTTTGATTTTTGAGTGCTTGTGTTTTGACCAAACCATAGATCAGGAATGCTTAATAAAGTTTCAACTAGCCCTGGTTGTGATAAGCCAGCCTCTTCAGGCGATAATTGATCGACGGTAGCATTGGCTATAGGGCCATGCATATGATAAATCTTCCGTATAAGAGAATGTGCAGCGCCACCTAAAAGGTCTCGAAGCAATGGTATTTTTCCAAGTAAAGCATCCAAATTTTGAAATGGTCGAACAATCATTTTTAAGTCGATATAATCTTTTTCAAGATTTAAATCCCCTTCACCCGCAATATCCATGGCTGATGAACGCAAGCCAAGCTTGTGAATATTAAACATTTGTTCTTTTAGGGTGGCCTCAATTTGCAATCGTTTATAATACAAACCATCTTGGTTCAAATCTTTGCGCTCACCAAAAAATAAATCAGGTAAATCCATCAAGCTTACGGCAGCCAATGTTTTGGTGAGGGTTCCCCCCTTGAGGATAATACCATCATCAACGCGTAAACGTAGTCGCCCACGTAGCCCATCCCACCAAGGTTGATTTTTAAGCAAGACCCCTTGCCCTAGAAACAGGGCGCGCATATCACCGCCTTCAAAGAGTTTTGTAAGTTTTGCCCATTGCATCGTTCCACCAAAATCACCATCGAGTTGTGCAAAACCTTTCCAACGTAACCCGCCACCTGTTTCAGGTTTTAATGATGCTGATAACATCAAATGTTGTTTGCCCATAGATGCCGATAAGTGCCTTAGATCGACAGCACTACCACCAGGTAAAGCGAACAAAGCTGATATATCTTGTAGAATGAGAGTGCCAGAATGAATTTCTCGTGCTTTGAAAAAGCCAGCGCTATTGCGTTTTGAGGCAAGTTTGATGGATACGTCTTTCATGCTGGCATCATCCCAAACAAAAGTATCTATATTGGCTCGCAGAGACCAAGGTTTGTCGGCGAGTGCTTCAGTTTGAGGGAGTTGTTCAGGTAGAGCTTTACGGTTCAAGTATTGTGCATGAATCATCATTTCCCACGGAGCTTCGGTAAAAGGTGCAGATACCTTGAGCGCACCTTTAAAAGCTGGAGCTTTTAGCGATATTAAATCTAACTTTAAGCCATGGTTGTTTATTTGACCTGACCCCGATAACTGAATGGGAGCTTGATCACAGAATAACTTATGCAGCTTAAGGGTTCCATTTTCCAGCTCCCCTTGAAAGATCACCTGCATAGGAGATTTTATTGCTTTGTTGGAGCCAAGAAAGTTTTTCCAAGATGCTTGTTCAAAGTTTAAGCTGCCATGCCAATGCTTATCAAATTTAATGTCTGCTTGTAGCTGACCAGAGGCTTGTTCGATGGGAATATGATAGTATGCAACAAGCTTAGAAAAATCACCCTGAATATGACTTGTTAAGGATGTTAGCTGCAATGTTTGTTGGGTTGTTTCGTTGACCTGAAATGATAGGTCACCATGTAAAAGTTCACTTTGAATGTTTAGCGCTTTTGCATGTAGCCCTTGCTTAAGATCCCATGTGATTTCACCTGATTTAACTTGTAATGGGATATTATTAGGCTTCAAATGCCATGTTGCAGATGGCTTGAGTGAAACATGGGCTAGGCTAGGTGCATCCTGTAAAGGGTTCCATTGAAGCTTAACACTTGTAGTAGCAGCGGCATCAACCCAGCGTAGGTTCTCGGCACGGGATGGTCTAAGCCATTGTTGTAGCTTTCCAATATCTGTTTGTCCATGAGCTTGAATATTCATATCCAAGGTTTGCCATGGCATATTCAATGTTCCAGATGCTGTGCCTACATGATGCGGTAATTCAACGTAACTAATATCCGCTTGTAAGCCGTTCTCATCCACATCTACCTTTGCTTTACTATGGGTAAGCTTGTTGTCACCAAAGCCCAAATGAATATCAGCATTGTCGATTTGCGCACTCACATGATAACGCAGTTTATCCCAATCCTGATTTTTAGGTAACCCTTGAAGAGGCTGTTGCCATGGTACGTTAAGTGAGACTTTAATAGCTGAGGCAATGCCGTGGTGCATACTGCTAAGCCAAGTTAGCCAGCTTTCTGTATCATCCAATGGGCGCAGCCATGACCACAGTAATGGCATGTCCAAATAATCAGAATTTGCGCTGAGTGAGAATTCACCATTCTGCCAGTGTGCACGACCCATACCCTGATTCTTTCCTTGTAGCCATTTGAGCGAAGGGATATCCCATTGTTGTAGATTATAATCTTTATCAAAGCTGATGAGCCATGTTGAAAGAAGTTGATCAAACGGTAGCTGAAAGGGACCTGTGGGCAAATCAATGGCAGCAGAGGAGCCTTGTGTTTGCATGTCTAACTTCCACTGCAATTTATTTTGCTGTTGTAGGTGCGCTTCGCCTGACACATTGCCTAGCATAAATTTTTGCCATTCAACGGGTAACCAATGAATATTATCAAATTTCCAATCTGCGGAAACCAATTGGGATTGCGAATCCAATGCTGCCGTTAATCGGAAGCCAGGCATGCGTAAGAGAGCAGACCCAGAGGGAATATCTATATCCAAGGCGGCAGATTTTAGGTTTCCTTGATAGGATGCATAACGCCATTGCACATTCATATCATCCAGAATGAGGTGGGTTGGCGAAATATTTGGGTGATTTAGATTGTCATAATTGGAAGCATCAAGTTGTAATAAACCACCCTGAAGGGCGATGCGCTTGGGCAATAGTTCGCCACGTAAAAGCCCTATCAATGATACCTGAATAGCCAGTGATGTATCATCAACGATGACCATCTTATCTTTGGTTTTAAAGCTACAGTGATCAACTTTAAAGCCGATATGACCAGCCCAATACCACGATAGCCCTTGTAGACTAAGCTCGCTTAATTGCAGTTCTTGTTTGAGCAAGGATTCAATCTGCGGGCGCATACGGTTGATGTCAGGCATGAATAACCATGCTGCCACACCAGTAAAGGTGATAAGCAGCAATAGCAATATAGCAATACGTTGTACTGTTTTTTGTATTTTTCTTAAAGAGAACTTCATGTGAAGTTGCTTATGTGTAACACATATATTTTAGCTAGCATCCTTTTCTTTTAAGCGCGTAACTTTATCCTGCAATGCTTTTAACAGACCGTCAAAGCCATCTTTTTTCAAAGGTCCCTTGAAGTCTTTTCTGAATGTGCCGACCAAACTAACACCTTCAATTTTAATATCATAAACCTGCCATGCTCCAGCACTTTGGTGTAAACGATAAAATACAGGTGTGACTTTATTGCTATCGATGACACGTGTTTTAACCCGTGCTTTATTCTTTTTGAATTCAGCATTATCAAATTCAACAGTTTGACCATGGTACTCGGATAAACGATTGCCATATGAGCGTTCTAACAACTGGCGAAATGTTTCAGTAAATGCTGTTTGCTGTTCAGCCTTTTGTTTTTTCCAAGACTTACCAACACTGCGGCGAGCCATTTCACGATAATCAAAGCGACCTTCAACCTGTTTGCGAATATTTTCACGATCTTCTTCTGTTAGAATTTTAGGATTAGCACGGCTTTCTAGGGCATGTAAAATTCCATTAACCGCTTTTTCAACAACAGCTTTAGGGTCATCAACTTTTGTATCCTGAGCCCAAACGGGCGCTGCAATCCATAATAGTACAAATGCAACCAAGCTCTTTATCATGATGTTCATATCTGACTCCTTGTTCTAAATATCTTTGCAAAGCTTAATACACCTAGGTACGTGAGGGAGGGGTAAATATTACTCTGAGCTTGAGAAAATATACTTGCTGATTAAATCTTCGATGTTGATAGCAGATTCTGTTTCTTCGATTTCGCCATGATCTTCGATGATTTCATCATCCGCACCTTGGCTAATGCGAACATAGCGTTCGCCAATAATACCTTTGGTTCGTACTGCTGCAATGGCATCGGTGGAGAGTTTTACACCTTGTTG
>JAUZQR010000393.1 GCA_030950865.1 Mariprofundaceae bacterium
TTGCAAGCTGCGGGTAAGCAAGCTGCGGGCGGTTCGATATATGTTACGTTGGAGCCATGTGCTGGGCATGGTCGAACACCGCCTTGTACAGAAGCTATATTAAAGGCTGGGATTACACGTGTGGTATTTGCCTCGGCTGATCCAAATCCTGATATGGCAGGCGGTTCGCAGTTTTTGCAAACTCAAGGAATTGAGGTGCTTGGTGGTGTGATGGCAGATGAAGCAAACGCGTTGAATGTAGCATTCTTTCATTATGTGAAAACGGGTATGCCGTATGTGATTGCCAAGGCTGCAATTTCATTGGATGGTAAGTTAGCTACACGAAACCATGATTCACAATGGATTACAGGTGAAAAAGCACGCAAACATGCACATCAAGTGCGGGCGATGAGTGATACAATCGTGGTGGGTGCAGGTACGCTAAAAGATGATAACCCATCGCTTACGGTGCGTGATGTGCGCCTGAAAGGAGAGCATCCATTGAGGGTGGTGATTGCAAAACGGACACCTGATTTTTTCCCCGAATGTAAGTTGTTAAGCAATGAAGCCCAATCACGTATGTATGTTTATACCAATAATAAGCATACGAAGCTGTGGCAAGAGGCTGGTATGGATGTGGTGGAAGTGTCTAATTTGCAAGCGACCCTCAAGCATTTGGCTGAAGATGGATGTCTGCAAGTTATGTTGGAAGGTGGAGGGCAATTACATGCTGCTTTTTTGGAGAATCAATTTTCCAATGAGTTATTACTCTATCAAGCACCTTTATTGATTGGTGGTAAAGAAGCTGTGAATTTTTGGCATGGTTTGGGTGCACCTTATATGAAAGATGTGGTGCATTTGCAGGATATTCAGCGGCAAAAACTGGGTGATGATATGATGATTCGTGGAAAGCTTCACTACCCTGAACATATGTAATGTTGGACTTGCGCGCCATGCCGCTTTTTGTGCCAACACTGACATGGGTACTGGGTTTGGCAGCGGCGCGTATGAATGTTGTGTCATGGCAACTTGATGTTGTTTTATTTGCTGTGCTTTGTGTGGCTTGGGCGGTGCGTTGGCAGCGTCTTTTTTGTT
Organism: Mariprofundaceae bacterium; assembly: GCA_030950865.1. GTDB lineage: Bacteria > Pseudomonadota > Zetaproteobacteria > Mariprofundales > Mariprofundaceae. The sequence goes on from JAUZQR010000393.1 coordinate 1,075, forward strand.
TGTGGGGCATATTGGGTTTGCTTTGGGGTGGCATTTGGCTGCTCAATGATGCTAGACAGGTGATATATGATGCCAGTTGGGTTGGGCAAGATGTGGTGCTACAGGCGGATGTTGAATCAGTCCGTACAAGTTCAACATCAACACGTTTGCGTTTAAAGCATGTTCAACGTAATGATGGTGAAGTGTTGGCTGGCAAGGTTGATGTGTATGTTTGGTACGAAAAAACTGTGCCGCAGATAGGGCAGTCTGTTCGTTTAACTGCAAAGCTTAAAGCACCTGTGAATAGGTATAATCCAGGCGGTTTTGATTATCAAGGTTACTGTTTTGATAGGCATATTGCTTTGATAGGTGGTGTGCGTGGTAAGATTGATATTTTAAACTCGGACACAAGTTTGTTGAACCATTTGCGTGCCAAGGTTCAAGCTGTGTTACCCAATGAGGCTGCACAACGTGGGGTATTGCAGGCGCTACTTTTAGCGAAACGAGATAATATTCCTATTCAAATCCAAGAAGCTTTTGCAGCAACAGGTGCGGCGCATTTATTGGCAATTTCTGGCTTGCATGTGGGTATGGTGGCGGCTTGGGGAGCGATGTTGTGCTGGTGGCTTTTAACACGTCGCGAAGCATGGATTGTTCGTTTTCCAGTACGCCATTGTAGTTTGGCTGTGGGTGTATTGTGCGCTATTTTCTATGCAACACTGGCAGGTTGGCCTTTGCCCACCCAGCGGGCGGCATTGATGTTGGGTGCTGCGGCTTTAGCTTGGTGGTTACGGGCACGTTATCAGCCTGTGAATACGTTGTTATTGGCTTTAATGCTGATTCTTTTATGGGATGCGGCAGCAGTGTTATCCATATCTTTGTGGTTATCGTTTGTGGCAAGCTTGGCTTTGGTATTCTTTGCGCATCGTTATGAACAGGAATCTCAATCTAAATCAAATCATATATCGCGTTACATAAAGAGCCTTATCATTGTGAGTCTGGTTGCAAGTTTGGCGACGTTACCACTGATTGCCGATGTGTTTGGGCGATTGCCTGTTTGGAGTTTGCCTGCAAATTTACTGCTAGTACCATTGTATGGTGGCTGGGTTTTACCATGGGCATTATTGGGTGAAATATCGGCATTGTTGAATTTTCATAGCTTGGCGGAAACATTGATGGTGATCTCTGGTTATGGCATTGATATGGGCAATGTCGTATTGATGCACATGCATACTTGGGTAGGCGGCAATCTTTGGCTGCCAGATATATCACTTGTCTGGGGTGTTTTTTACGTATCGGGCATGCTATGTGGTGCATTGTTATGGTTTCGTAAACAACGAAGCACCGCAATGATACTGATAAGCGGAACACTATTTTTATATAGCTATGGCGTTGCTACTGAAGGAGCTCCCACAACATCGCGTTTTATTGCATGGGATGTTGGGCAAGGTGCTGCTGCAAGTTTGATTCAAGTTCTTCCAAATAAACCAGCGCACGTATTGGTAGTGGATGTGCCAGGGCGTAAAGGTAGCCGTTTTAATGGTGGTACAACGGTTGCATCGGGATTGCGAGCGTTGGGTTTGACACATATTGATGTATTAATGTTAAGCCATGCTCAATCGGATCATGCAGGTGGTGCATTAAGACTATTGGATTCTATGCGTGATATATCTGAATTGTGGTTGGCAGATGTGCCTGCGAACCATGATTATCACGTGATGCAGAAGGCAGTTGCAAGAATTCAGCAACAAGGGGGTCTTGTACGTTGGTTAAAACAGGGTGATGTATTGCAGATAGGCGAGATAAAAGTGCATGTTTTATGGCCGCCAGCAGGTTATGCACCTGATAATGATAATAATACATCCTTGGTTTGTACGCTGGAAATGGCGAGCGGTAAACGTATATTGTTATCAGGAGATATGGAATCTCCTGTGGAACATGCTTTGCTCGGAAAGGGTGCTTTGCAGCCGCATACACTGATGTTGATGCCACATCATGGCAGTCGAACATCCAGTACGATAAGTCTCGTTCAGCGTGTTCAACCAAGTATTGTTATCGCACAAACAGGCAGAGATAATCATTTTAATTTTCCAAAAGATGATGTGGTACAACGATATAAGGATGTGGGTAGTGATGTTTGGAACACCGCCAATGGTGCTATTACATGGTCGTTATCAGATGGTAAAGTAAGTCAATTTAACCCGTTATTAGAAAGAAAACGTGATGTTGCATTGCAGTGGGTGGACTTGCTCCTATAATCCGCACAACTCTTGAATAACAAAGTGTGCTAAGGCTAGATTTTGTTATTCAAGAGTTTGGAAGTTGCAAAGCGACTTGCATCGCTATTCAGCTATAGCGGATACATGCTAGGTTTTAATAGAGTTCGTTGAATCAGGAGGCAATACGTGTACGAATTTATCAGCCAAGGGGGCATTGTTATTTATGTGCTTCTCGGTCTTTCCATTATCACAGTTACGCTGATTTTTGAGCGTTCTTGGAGCCTACGTCGTTCAGTTGTTGTGCCAACTAAAGATGTGGTAACCATAGAATCTTATGTGCGATCTGGGCAAGTGGATGAGGCAATTGCAGCTTGTGAGGAAAACAATACAGCCATGCATAGGATTTTATGGCTGGCACTGAAAAATCGTGGTGTAAAACGTTCTGTAATGAAGGAGATTTTAGAGGAAGTTGGTCGGCAGGAAGTAGCGCATTTGGATAGATATATTGGTGTTTTGGGTGTGATTGCTGCGATTTCTCCTTTATTGGGTTTGCTGGGAACGGTTATAGGCATGATTGAAGTGTTTCAGGTGATTGCGCTTGAAGGGGTTGGCAAGGCTGATGTATTGGCTGGTGGTATCTCTAAAGCATTGAATACAACCGCTGCGGGTTTAACGGTGGCGATTCCAGCTTTGGTGGCTTATCGCATGTTTGAATCCAAGGTGAATCGTTTTGTGATTGAAATTGAAGAACATGCTTTGCGCTTTGTGGATTTATTAAAGGGTGACCGTGAATGAAATTAAGAGAACGCAAACGCGCTGACTTTATGGTGGAAATGACACCATTGGTGGATGTGGTGTTTTTGATGTTAATCTTTTTCATGGTTTCAACGAGTTTTACTGTCTCGGATAGTCTGAAATTGGAATTACCATCGAGTAAAACCGCGACGCAAGATAAACAAGTAGAGCAAGTATTGGTGAGTATTGATGCATCTGGTCAGTTATATGTGCAGGAAGAAGCAGTGGAAGATGGCGAACTTCGCCGCCGCATTTTGAATATCAGTAAAGGTGATCCGAATATGCGTGTGGTATTGCGTGCTGATGCAGAAACACGCCATAAGCGTGTGGTTTATGTGATGGATACAGTGCGTGGATTGGGTATGGGCAAACTTGCCATTGCGACAGTTCCAGTGGGTAATAAATAATGCGTGTTGTGCACAAGTATGGTGGCACATCGGTTGGCTCTTTGGATAGAATGCGCGCCACTGCTAAATTAATTCAAGCTGATTTAAACCGTGGCAATGAAGTCGCAGTTGTCGTATCTGCCATGAGTGGTGAAACCAACCGTTTGATTGCGATGGCAAATGATATTGATTGTGAAGCGCCAGCGCGGGAAATGGATGCTTTGGTATCCACGGGGGAGCAAGTGAGTGCCGCCTTATTGGCGATGGAGCTTAACAGACTCGGTGTATCTGCCTATTCTTATAGTGGTGCACAAGCAGGTTTTCGCACTGATAGTAGCCATGCTCGCGCACGTATCAAAGGTGTGCAAAGTGAGCATTTGATTCGGCATATGCAAGTGGGTGAAGTGCCTGTTGTGACTGGTTTTCAAGGCTGTGATGAACATGGCAATATCACAACATTGGGTCGTGGTGGTTCAGATACATCCGCTGTGGCTTTGGCGGTTGCAGTAAAAGCGGATGTTTGTGATATTTATACCGATGTGAATGGTATTTATACTACCGATCCGCGTATTGTGCCGCAGGCATCGAAAATTAAAGAAATTAGTTATGAAGAAATGTTAGAGTTTGCATCCTTGGGTGCAAAAGTCTTGCAAACACGCAGTGTTGAACTGGCAATGCGCTTTAATATGCCTATTCATTTGCGTTCTAGTTTTGAAGATATGACGGGCACAATCGTCAATGGCGAGGATAAAGCTATGGAAAGAGCAGAAATTACGGGCGTGGCTTATCATCGTGATGAGGCCAAGGTTACGATTCAGGGTATTCCAGATCAGCCAGGTATTGCAGCACGTATTTTTGGGCCTGTGGCAGATGCAGGTATCAATGTTGATGTGATTGTTCAAAATGTGAGTGAACATGGGCTCACAGATATGACATTTACGGTGCCGCGCAATGATTATGCTGCCACGATGCTCTTGTTACAAAATTTGTGTGGCGAAATGAAGGCTGAAAAAGTGAAAGGTGATGATACCGTTGCCAAAGTATCGATTATTGGCGTAGGCATGCGCTCGCATGCGGGTGTAGCACGTAAAATGTTTGATGTTTTATCCAATGATAATATTAATATTCAGATGATTACCACCAGTGAAATCAAAGTAACGGTTGTGTTGGAAGAAAAATATGTCGAGCTGGCTGTGCGCGCATTGCATAGTGCTTTTGGGTTGGATGCCGCAGAATAATGGCGATTCGTGAGATACTGATTTACCCTGATAAAGTGTTGGAAACGGCTGCAAAGCCAGTGGTAGACCCTACATCGGATGAGATTAAAGCATTGGTGCAAGATATGGCGGATAGCATGTATGATGCACCAGGCGTGGGTTTGGCAGCACCGCAAATTGGCGTGTCTTTGCGCGTAGCGATTACCGATACCGATTGGCGTAGTGGTCGTTATGAGGATGAGG
>JAUZQR010000394.1 GCA_030950865.1 Mariprofundaceae bacterium
TTACCCTTGTGGCTTATTTGACCGTAACATGATCGATGGTCGTGCAATGGTTGTTTCCTTCCTTACACTTGCGATTGGTAATAACCAGGGCATGGGTGATGTTCAGTGTGCGCAAATGGTTGATTTCCATGTGCCTAAGCAAATGCTTGATATCTTTGATGGTCCTTCTATGGATATCACTGATCTATGGAACACACTAGGTCGTTCACGTACAGACGGTGGTTACATCGCCGGTACTATCATCAAGCCTAAGCTTGGTCTGCGTCCTAAGCCTTTTGCTGAAGCAGCTTACCAGTTTTGGTTAGGTGGTGACTTCATCAAGAATGATGAGCCACAAGGCAACCAGGTTTATGCTCGCATGAAAGACGTAACACCGCTTGTTGCTGACTCTATGAAACGCGCACAGGACGAAACGGGTGAAGCTAAATTATTCTCAGCGAACATCACTGCAGACGATCACCACGAAATGTGTGCACGTGCTGACTACATCCTGGAAACATTTGGTGAGAATGCGCATCACGTTGCATTTCTGGTTGACGGTTATGTTGGTGGCTGTGGCATGGTTACCACTGCACGTCGTAACTACCCTGGCCAATACTTGCACTACCATCGTGCGGGTCACGGTGCAATTACTTCACCTTCAGCTGTACGTGGATACACTGCATTTGTTCTTGCTAAACTTTCACGTCTTATGGGTGCTTCTGGTATCCACGTGGGCACAATGGGTTACGGTAAGATGGAAGGTGGTGCGGATGATAGAAATATCGCCTACATGATCGAGCGTGATAGCGCTGACGGTACGCCATTGGCCGATAAATGGCGTAGAGCCGATCGATTGATAACATCATCAGACTCGCCTTGGCGGTGGGAATGGCGAACAATTTGCCTGACGTATACACATGGCATGCACAAAACAGCCTCCACCCAAATCACACCGAGTTGCTCGCACGCACCGTGATGTCACGGCGGTCGTGTAGCGCAGTCCCTCGGGCACTTTCGCAATCAACGTCTGATGCACAACAGAATGT
>JAUZQR010000395.1 GCA_030950865.1 Mariprofundaceae bacterium
TATTGTTGGTAATGCCTCCGCCCCAGCGCACACCAATATCGCGTTGAAAAGTATCAGTGGCTTCAACAATACGTGCTTCTATCAGCACTTGTTTAATCGGCTTATCAACCACTGCAACCAAACGTTTGATTGCATTAATCGCTTTTTGGGTATCTTTAATAATCAATGTGTTCGTGCGCACATCAATCAAAAAGCTGCCACGAGGAGATAAAATTCCGACACTTGTTTCAGTTCCAGAAGCAGTGCCAGTCGCGGCGGCAGCTCCAGTTGCACCAGCAGCTCCAGCGGCTCCACCCGTTGTTTTGGTTGCATTCGCAGAGGCACCCTCAATAATCTTTTTCACATCATCAACTTTGGTATAACTTAAAGTAATAAATTCAGTAATAAGTGGTTCCAACTGCTGTGAACCACGCTGTGCTTCCAGCTTTGTCGCATATTCACTTCGTAGCACTTCCATAGGAGCCACTCGCATCACATTGCCAGATTGTTGCTTACCAAGACCTCGCGCGGAAAGAATCAATTCCAAAGCTTGATCCCAAGGCACATCAACCAAACGCATGGTTAATACACCCGTCACATCATCCGACATGATAATATTCAAATTACTCATCTCAGCAATAAGCTTTAAGGCATTACGAATATCAATATCTTTAAAGTCAAAGGTGACTTTTTGTCCTGTATAAGCAAACTCATCTCTTTCACCCGCATTCATGCGCGCCAAAGCCAAGTCCTCAGGCTCAAAGTTAATCGTAAATACATTTCCTTGTTGAAAAGACGTTACAGCAACCTTTTCACGTAACCGCGTTACAATACGCACGTTATCACCCTGCTGATAGGTATCAATTTGACGAACTGGCCCAGGGAATGCACTGACATCCTGAGAACGTTCTTGCCCCGCAAGAAGACCGGCTTTTTTCACATCAATGATGATATGATCATCTTTTTCTCGAACATTGATGACAGGGTTTGTGCCATCGGTCCGAATCATCACATGTGCAATGCGATCATCTGGTTTAAAGTCCACACTTTCAACTTCTATTGCACTGGCTTTTTTCTTCGCAACTACGCCGCCCAAACGTATCACCATTTCGTTGGCAGTGGCATCAATCTGCTGGTGCATATCAGAGCTTGGCAAAAGCTTAACAACCAAGCGAACACGGTCTTCAGCTTGTCCGACCATGACAGCATTAATACGTTGGGTTGCATATTGGAAATTTGATTTTTTCAAACGTGATGATGCACCCCAGAAATCGAGGATTAACTGTTGGTTGCCTTGTGTCATAAATGCATTGTGGTTGGCATCCATATGCTCACCACGCAAGATTAATTCCGTTACCGAACCACGATCCTGAACTTCAATATCTTGAATTACTGCACTGGTGCTGGCACTGGTTTTTTGTTGAACTTTTGCACCTGCAAAACGTACAACCAAAGTATGATTATTCTCTTTAATATCATACGTAAGAACTTCACTCAAACTTACTTCAAGACGAACAGCACCCTTATCACTCACAGGGTATACGCGTGTCACACCATCACCTGATGATTGCAAAGCTTCAACACCATTAGCCAATGTCGCACTAGGGAAACTCAAAATTAATCGAGGTGGTCCATCTAAATCAAACACCTGATAATTCAGTGTGCCATTACTCTCAATGCGCAATACATCGCCATCATCTGAATCCGATAATGTCATGCCAGTAATTTGTGCAGCTTGTACCACAGGAGCCATAGCCAATGTTGCAAGTAACACACATACTGATACCAAGTATTTTAAAAAGTTACTTTTGCCATTCATCGTATTTCCACCTAGTTGATTTTTATTCACCTTAGACTCCTAACACTCATCTGCGTTTACGAGCTTTTCTTGCTGTCCCAGTAGCTTTTTCAATAAAGCGATAAGTGATTGCCTTGCCTTTCACTAACAAAACCCCACCTGCTTTACCTTGCGTGATACTCAAGTTTTTAATCGCTACAATGCGAGGCATTTCACCCACCCTTTTCAAAAAGGTAATCAATTGCCGATACGTGCCTTTCACAATAATATCTACAGGTACTTCTGCATAAATCTGCTTTGGATTTTCGCCCATTGGTTTAAACGTGCTAAACTCCAAACCTGAATCCTTGCCAGCCCAAGTAACGCTTTCCAACAAATCTGGAATTTGCGATTTTTTAGGCAACATATTTAACGCAACTTTCAACTGCTTTTCAAGCTTGGCAAATTCCGCACGTTTCCTCGGCAAATCTTTAGCCAACCTCTGATTCTTTTTCAGTATCACACGCTGTTGCTCAACCTGTGCTTGTTGGCTTTCAATATCTTGCTGAAGTGGCTGCCAGCCCAAAAAGAAATACCCAGCAATAACAACAATCACAATCACGACTAAAGCAATCACCTTTTGCCATAAAGGCAATGGCAATAAAGGTCGTAAAAAGTCCATATTCAAGGCATCTGTATTCATTTCTTGCCACCTTGTTGCGCTTCGTTCAATCGATTTAAAGTCATATTAAAACTTCGCACAGGCACACCGCCAGCCTCTTGCCGAACAATCACTTGCAAGGCAATATTACCAAACAAAGGCTCCTGATCCAAAGAGCGCATAAAGTTTGCTACAGCCTTATTGCTCTCACCAAGACCCTTGAGCTTTAAGTTCCCCGAATTATCCAAAATGGAGTTCAACCACACATTTTCGGGAATCGCTGCCGACAGCGTTGCCAATGTTTTTAAGGTTTCGAAACGCCCTTGTTGAAGTTTGTCTACCAGTGCCAGCTTGCGCTCCACATCAGCCCGCAATACATCTAGATTTCTTATTTTACCAATTTTTTTCTTCAGCACCATGTTCTGAGCCTGCAATTGCCCAAACTCAGTTTGCAAATCTTCCAGCTCTCCATTGCCATACATATTTGCAGCCAATAACAAAACCGCCGCCACACCTACAGAGCCAAACAGCCAAGCCAAGTGTTGTAAAATTTGATTTTTGCGCCGCTCAGGACGATAGGGAAGAAGGTTTATCCGAATCATGTGTCAAAACTCCTAAGCGCAAGCCCTATTGGCACCATCATCTTAGGACCAACACGATCCAAATACTCCTGATCAAATTTCTTGTTGTTAATTTTTATTTTATCAAATGGATTCACCACTTCAGTCTCAATACCTAAACGCTGCTCCAACTCAATGCCTATCTCAGGAATCAATGCCGCGCCACCCGTTAAATACAGCTTCTGCACAGGATATTCAGCATGATTAGCAGCATAAAAATCAAGCGACCTGACCAATTCTGAAGTTAGCCCCACATAAAAACGCTCAATTGCCTCGGGGCTTACATCATGAAAAGAATCTTTTTTCATTTCTTCTGCTGCTTGGTAACCCAAACCATGCTCTTTTTGAATTTCTTCAGTTAAGTTTTGACCACCGTAGAACTGGTCACGCACAAATGCCATCTGCCCATTTCTTAAAATATTAATATTCATCAGATTTGCACCAATATTCACCAACCCGACCGCCTGACTATCTTCCTCATCAAACGACTCAAGTGCCGCATCGTTATTAATCAGGCCTAGCATTTCTGCTGCATTTTCTAACGCAAAAACAGCGCAATCAACACATTTCGCTTCCAAGCCAGCTTCACTTAAAACCAATTGATAATCATCAACAACTTCACGCTTACAAGCTACAAGCACCACTTCCATTTGCGCTGAATCGTGCTCATCTTCACCAAGAATTTGAAAATCCAAATAAACATCATCAATATCATAAGGCACATGCTGATCAGCTTCAAATTCAATCTGGGTTTCCAATTCAAATTCTGTCACAGTTGCCATGCTGACAGCTTTAATAATAACCGCGTTACCTGACACTGAAATCGCAGCCTTACGCGTCGTTGGCTTTGCCTCTTCAAGCGCATCAAGCAATGCTTGAGACACTGCCATAGAATCAATTACTGTGTTTTCAACAATCGCATCGCGAGGCAGAGGCACAACAGCCATTGCCTTTAATTCATAACCTGATCGCGTATGAGCCAACTCCACCAGCTTTACGCCCGTCGAGCTAATATCAATCGCTACCAAACTCTCATTTTTGCCCGAAAACAGCCTCACTTGCCCTCCCGACTTGATGCATTACTCACGCATATACTCGCAACATAGCTTAACAAAAGGGATAATGTCAAGTTCTGTTTGATAGAAATACTTGCCCGCACATATTTAAAAGCATAAATTATTCAATAATATTATCAAAAAACATTACGGACTTAGTTTTTCAATGAAATAATCTGTAAGACTTATAAGGTCATCGTCACCAATATCTATTACTGGCATGTCAATACCACCATCCACTACATATCTAAGTCTATCAAACAACACTTTCTTTTCTTTCGGATATTTGGTTGTACTATCAATAATAGCCCAGCCAAGCGCTTCTCTTCGACCATCATCATCGAAACCCAACACATGGCATTTCGCGCACATATTTTCATAGATATTCTGCCCTTTCATCACAGGTTTAGGCATCTCAGATTGAAATGACCGCATCTCTCTAGCACTGCCCTTCAAATACTTCGTAGGCACTTTGGATTGATCATCCGTAAAATGCACATGTCCCATATCATCTTTCCACTGGAAGATTGAGCCAGCTACCACACTATGGCTACCTAAAAAAAGGCAGATTACAAAACACCCAAACCTGCAAAACATCATTTTAATTCCTGCAAATACTTTCTTTGAGATTTGAATGTCGCACTATTCACAGGAAGATTATCAATAGACGTATCATCATAAGCAATAATCGCCCTTCCAACCCCACCTGTCTCATCTTTCATAAACACACCTGCACCTGTAATCACAATCCCATTAATATACTGCCTTGCATTCGCAACAGGCCCTGATTTCAACTCAAGCTCAAGTTGGTC
>JAUZQR010000396.1 GCA_030950865.1 Mariprofundaceae bacterium
GTCATTTCAGCCCAAGACCGTGTCGCCGCAAGTCGCATGGCCGCTGAATATGGGAACATCATCTTATTGGATGATGGTTTTCAATATCGCCAATTACAGCGTCAGTGTGATATTGTATTGATTCCAAATGAAGGTTTTGGCAATGGTTATATATTGCCCGCAGGTCCGTTAAGAGAACCTCCAAAAGCACTCAATCGTGCTGATATAATTGTCCGTACAGGCACTACTTCAAACAAACCTCTAACAACGACCAAAGAATGGCATTGGCATAGCAAGCCTCAGCCGTTGAATGATTGGAATCAATGCGCTAAAGAAACGCCAAAGTCTGTGGCTGTTGTTAGTGCGATTGCACGCCCTCAACGCTTCAAGGAAAGTTTACAAGAGCTTGATGTTCAGATTGAAACCTCCTATTTTTTTCCAGACCATCATGCTTTTACAAAACAGGATATGTACGATATTTGGCAGCAATCTACCGCGATTGCAGTGACCGCCAAAGATGCTGTAAAATTATTGCCTCTATGGCCTAAAAACAAACCTTTATGGGTGCTTGAACAAAGTTTTGAAGGGGAAGTTGGACTCATAGAAGCTGTTTTAGAGTCTTTAGGAAAGTCCTAAATGACTCTAGGTGTTGGTGCCAGCAAGCAGCAGTGTTAGGCTTGCCCCATTCATAACGCTGGAGATACTATGATTGATCAAGCCTTACTCGATATTCTTGCATGCCCAAAATGCAAAAAAAGTGTGCAATACAATGATGATAAAACTGCTTTATTGTGCGAAAAATGCCAATTGGTATACCCTATTCGGGATGATATTCCTGTTATGCTGATTGATGAGGCTAAATCCTTAGCTGACAGTTAAGCCAATACGATATGATTACACAGGCGCACCATAAGGCATTCAGCAAACAACGCTGGAGCACTGCTCTGAAAGCTGAACTATCTTTATTTAATCAGCTTCAACAGGGAAATGTCGACATTGATTCTTTGAAAAAGCAAATAAGAAAACGTTACATGCCACTCATTGAGCCCCATGTGTCTGATCTTCAGGAAAATAGTCAAATTCTCGAGTTAGGCTGTGGTCCCACATGTATTTCTCAATTCATCAAGCTGGGAAAAAAGACATTTCTTGATCCTTTACTGGATGATTTCCGCCGCGCATGGCCTGGCAGCCTACCCAAAGGCACCTTTATCGTAGATATGGCGGAAAATATCAATGCCTCAGATGCATCTTTCGACTGTGTCATCTGCTTAAAAACAATTAGTCATGTGCAAAACCCTGAGTTGGTTTTACATGAAGTTGAGCGTTTATTAAAACCTGATGGAACTTTTCTAGTAAGTGTCGAGTTATGGCCAACTATCTTTGCTAAATTACATTATTTCACAGCACAGTTCTTCCCGCAGCGTACACTTAAAAATCGTTTATATTGCTATACAAAGAATGGTATAGAAAACACCTTGCAACGCCACTTCAACATCCAATCAACGCATCGCTTTCCATCCATGAAAGTTTTTAACCTTAAATATGAATGCTTCTATGTCTGCACACCTTTAAAAGACTCATGACACAAAGCATCAGCATATTTCCACCCAACTGGCTGGGGGATGTTATCATGGCACAACCTGCTATGCGTGCCATTGTACAGCATTCTCCTGATAGCGAGATTCATGTCTTTGGTCGCCCATGGTTAAATGATTTACTACCCTTTCTCAACTTAGAACAAACCACCTATCAAGCCAAACTTGCATCACACCAGAAAAGCTTTTTATTTCGCAACAGCTTCCACGCTGCATGGCAGGCTTTTCGCTCTGGTAGCACGGAACGCCATGGTTTTAAGCATGAGTGCCGCTCATTGTTACTTACGCATGCCTATCGACCCAAGTTGAATATGCAACATGAACATCACCGTGATTATTTCCTCGATTTGGTCGAACAGGCACATATTCCCGTTGAGCAGCGACATGTTTCGTTATCCGCGAAACAAGCTGATTTGGATGCGGGCATTGCCTTACTTGAAGAGCGCAACATTGATCCAGAACGCGCTATCTGCGTTGCCCCTGGCGCGCAATTCGGTGGAGCCAAGCGTTATCCTTCCCAAGCCTATGCTTATATTTTGAAATGGCTGTCAGAAGCTGGTTGGCAAATAGTGATTCTAGGCACGCAGGCAGAACGTGATATTGGTGATTTATGCTTAGCAAAAACCATGGGCAAAACATGGAATGCCTCAGGCACAACAAGCCTGCTCCAAGCATTGCAACTGGTCGCATGCAGTAGGCTTACCTTATGCAATGATTCTGGTTTGATGCATGTCTCGGCAGGTCTTGGTAAACCCACAGTAGGTATATTTGGCGCAACTGATCCGAGCCGTACAGCCCCGTCTGGTAAGCATGTTTCTTTATTATACAAGCCTGCGCCATGTAGCCCATGTCTCAAACGCGAATGCTCTGTTTTAGGGCATCCCTGCATGGTCAATGTTTTTCCAGAAATGGTTCGTGATGCCTGCTTGGAGCTACTGGCAGCTTGAAAGTTCTGATTGTAAAACTATCGGCATTCGGTGATATTATCCATGCGCTTCCCGCACTTGATGATTTGCTTGCTCGCCCTGAAATAAACGAGGTTCATTGGTTGGTTGACCAACGCTTTGCCTTTGTCACTGATATATTCCCTTCTCAGGTCAAGGTGCATAAAGTTTCCTTGAAAGGGGATAATCGTATACGCCATGCTTGGCAGATGATTCAAGCATTACGTAACGAACACTTTGACATGATTTTTGATCTACAAGGGTTAATTAAATCAGGTTTTATGGCTTGGGCTTCTGCCACGTTGGGCTGCAAAGTATTTGGTTTTGACCAAGCACAAAGCCCCGAATGGCCAAATCGCTGGTTTGTTCGCCCTGTAAACTTTCATCCCAATGAAAAACATGTTGTACCACTTTATCGGCATATTATTGCTGCCGCATTTAGCCTTGAAAACAAAGAACAGACATATCATGCGCCACATATTCAAATCACCTCAGAGATGCAAAATCAAGGGGTGCAAGCCTTGCATGATATGGGGGTTCAAGCTCCTTTTTCAGTTTTACATGTTGGTGGAAGTTATATCACCAAACGCCTGCCTGATGCACAGTGGCAACAGTTAGTGCAACGTATGCAAAAAGAGCAAACATTGCTCATCTTATGGGGCAATGAAGAGGAGAAGAAACGTGCGCAAGCCATTACCAAACAAGGTGAGTCTATCATGGTTGCTCCTCAGTGTTTTTCTCTACCAACACTTGCTGGCATACTGCAACAAGCCTCTACCTATATAGGGCAAGATACTGGTGTCACACACCTAGCTGCGGCCTGTGATTGTCCCACCATTACATTATGGGGAGCGACCGCACCTTGGCGCATGGGTGCATTGGGCGCTTTGCATCGACATATCATTCCACAAGCAGGTTGTTCACCTTGTTTTAACCGTCAGTGTGATAATTTTATCTGTATGCCATCACTCAATATCGAACATATCTATCATGCTTGGCAGGATACACGTCGATGAAAATGCTCATTCTATTTATTGCTCTATGCCTGAATATTTCCACGGCCTATGCCGAGCATGCGTGCATGCCTTATGCAGGTGAACAACTCACCTTCAATGTTGGCTGGGAATTTGTTAATGCTGGCTCTGCCACCATGACGGTTAGTGCCCCATCAGATCAATCATACAAGATTCATACGGCTGCTCGCACCAATAAATTTCTCGATATATTCAAGAAGGTGCGCGATACCATTATTTCTGAAGGTGTGTGTGTCGATGGCAAGATGCAAAGTACACGTTTTGACTTGGAACAACACGAGCGTTCCTACCATGCAAAAAAAGAAACGCGCTTTGATTGGCAACACAATAAGGTGCTTTATACGCAAAATAAAAAAACTGATAGTTATGATGTCCCCGCAGGGCATTTGAATGTCATCGATGCATTCTTTAGGGTGCGCAGTGCAAAGCTGGTCGCTGGTCAAATACTGAACATTCCTGTTTTTGATTCACGAAAAACATATAATGTTGTTGTAACCGTCGGAAAAAAAACAAAAATGCTACGCGCACCATGGGGCGGGCATGTTGAATGCATTAGTATTGAGCCTATGCTTAAAACAGAAGGTATTTTTTCCAGTAAAGGCAGTCTGAAAATATGGGTGACCAATGATAGCAGGCATATTCCTATCAAGTTGATCGCAAAAATAAAAATTGGGCATATCGTCGGAACACTCGTCGATTACAAGGAACCTAAGTGAATACAACGTATACAAAACTTGAAACATGGTGTCTTGCCAACCGTAAATTAGCCACTGCCCCAGCTTTTATCCTTTTGTTGGTGTTCGCTAAACCAAGTGCTCTCTCCTTAACGATTGGCGCAATCATGGTTTGCTTGGGTGAGATGGGGCGCACATGGTCTTCTGGTTACATTGATAAAAATGCTAAACTTGCAACCGCTGGGCCTTATCGTTTTACTCGAAACCCATTGTACTTCTTTAATGCCGTTATCTTTGTCGGTTTTTGCATGATGGCATACAACCTGTGGGCAGCCTTATTTGGCATCATATCTTTCACTATTATTTATCGTGCCACCATGCGCAGTGAAGCTGAATTTATTGCGCCCATATTTGGCGAAGAATTCACCAAATGGACTGCCGTTGTACCGATGTTTTGGCCAAAATGGACCAATTACCCAGCACAAGGGCAATTTTCTTGGGCTTTGGTAGGCAAACACCGTGAACAAAAAAATGCTTTGGCAATGTTGGCTGGTATTATTCTCTTTTTCGGCATTTACGCCATTCAATCACAATAAATCATTATAAACAGGTATAAGAAATGACTTTAGCATTATTTGAAAAGTGCCCTATCCAATGCAATAGCACATTAATCGAAACCAACATCCACCTGCCTGAAGGAACACTTCGTCAATGCTCTCAGTGTGGGCAACTACTCAGTGCATGCTCTGAAGATTGGTACAATAAATCCATGCAAGAATTTAATACGCCCAAAGGAACCCTTCCAGAAAAAAAACACAAACAACGTTACAATAAGCGTATATCTAAAATATTAAACGCAGCAAAAAAACAACTCTTATATAAAGCAAATGATATCATCTCATTGGATGTTGGCTGTTCAAGCGGCGCTCTTCTACAAGTTGCTCAACACTGTGGTTTCACGGCACATGGGGTAGAACCTGCTGAGCAAGCAGCAAAGACCGCCTCACTTATCCCCAATGCCCATGTATTTCAAGGACTTTTGCATGATGCAAAATATCCCGATAATCACTTTGATATCATTACACTTTTTGAAGTTATTGAACATTTGACCAATCCAATAGATCTTATACAAGAAATAATGCGGATTTTAAAACCTGGTGGAATATTACTCATTGGCACAGGTAATGCCGACTCTTGGACTGTTCATATACAGGGTGAAAAATGGGACTATTTCGATATTAGTGGTCATGGAGGCCACATCAGTTTTTTTACCCCAAAAAGCATGATGTTTTTAGCCCAACACTGCAACCTAGTTATAAAAAATATTCATACCAAGCGTGTCAATTTGGGTGAAAAGAAAAACATCAGCTTTATTTCTTATCAACTAAATAGAATAGCTAGAGAACTTATTGCCTTGCCTGCACGCTGGACAAATAAAGGTCATGATATGTTAGTATCTATGCAAAAACCAATAAATTAATGTGATTATAGATTCCGTTGCAGTCATTATCTCAACATATAATAACCCTGATTTTCTTCGCTTGGTATTAACTGGCTATGC
>JAUZQR010000397.1 GCA_030950865.1 Mariprofundaceae bacterium
AACCGAAATACGGACTTACAGCACAAATTTCATGTGCGGATGCACGTTTGGCAGCATCAATGGCAATCAGTAGTTCCATTAAATTATCGTTGGCAGGAGCCGATGTGCTTTGGATAATAAAAACGTCTAAGCCACGAATAGTCTCTTCGAACTGCAGGAAAACTTCGCCATCTGAAAAACGTTGGACATGAATGTCGCCAACAGGCATTTTAATATGTTCACAAATGGAAGCAGTGAGTTCTGGGTTGGATGTTCCTGAAAATAAACGTAACTTCTTAGGTTTAGCCATGAGAACAATGCTCCGTTAGCGTGTGTTGTTGACAAATATGGTTACAAATAACAATGCTGTTGTGAATGGCTGGGGCGGCAGGATTCGAACCTGCGCATGACGGGATCAAAACCCGCTGCCTTACCGCTTGGCTACGCCCCAATATCATTTCACAAATGCAGGGTGCTTGTTGAGCAACCTTCCTGCGTGTGTCCAGCTAGCAAGCCCTTTTTGCTGCAAATCATTTGCAAGCAATGAGGCTTGTTGTTGTGTTGAACACAAAGCAATGCAGGTTGAACCACTTCCACTCATCCAAGCCAAGTCGACTTTTTGCCGCATGGCTTGCAAGAGTAAACCGACTTCCGACAGTAATGCGATGGCACTTTTCTCCAAAGCATTTTCTCCGATGGAAACCTTACCCTGCGAAGCGGCGCGGATAGTATCGGCGCTTTCTTGATGGGTCAATGGGCTTTGTGAATCGGTGTGTTTTGATGCTTCTTTTTGAGTGTGGCTTGCCTTACCTTTTTGCCTATCAAAATGTTGAAAAACTTCTTTTGTCGATAAGCCATTGGCTGGGCGGGCAAGGCAAATATATGTACTTGGCATGGCTTCAGGATACGGCATTAACTTCTCACCAATACCTGTCGCAAGGCTGGCTTTCCCAAATAGAAAACAGGGAATATCGGCACCAAAATCGGCAGAAAAATCAATCAATGCCTGTTGAGAAAGGCGCAAATCCCAAAGTTGATTGGCTGTCAAGAGGGCGCTTGCAGCATCAGATGAGCCGCCACCCAAGCCTGCTTCTGCAGGCAATTTCTTATCAATGTAAATGTCCAGCCCTTGCTGAATATGATATTGTTCTTTAAGTGCTTGCAACACTCGAAAAACTAGATTTTTATCACCAGATAATGAAGCGATAGAACAGTCAACTGATAATTGTTTGGACGCTGTAATATGTAGGGTGTCATAGACATCGACAAAGGCAAAGCTGGTATCTAACTCATGGCGACCATCGGGAAGTATGCCTGTAATATTAAGATGCAGGTTGATTTTTGCAGGTGCAAGAATCGTTCCTGAATCGGGCATGGTAAAATTCATGGAAAAATACGCAAAATAGCGGTGCGACCATGAGAGATGTCTGTCATGGTGAGTTTATGACGATTGTTTTGCCAGTGTAGTCGAATGGTATTGCCGTATAGTTGTCCCTGCCAAGTATTATCCTTTTTAAGTTTCAGAGCGGGCGGAATTTGATGGTGAAGTATCATGGCAATCGTTTGTGGTGGCAATACAATGCCATATTGCATAAGAGTATTTGCTTTAATGGGCTTCCATACTGCTGTATGTGTTTGATTATCACGTAGTTGGATATGCTCACCCTGCCATTGAATCTCAATGATGCGCCCAGTTGCAGCGTGGGTTAATCGGGCATTGCCAGACTCTAAGCTTGCCTGCCAATGAATAAGAACCTGCCAACGGTGTGAGGCTTCTAAAATAGAGAGTTGCCCATTAAAAGTATGCCAAGGTTTGTATTCACTGCTCTTTGGGGTAGGCATGGTTGGATGTAGCGTGCTACAAGCAGTCAGTAGAAATAGACTAATAACAATGTATAGAGTTTTTCTCATGGGGAATTGTTTAGCCCGTGTTTGATTTTACGTTGTAGCACGCTTGGTTTATCTGGTTGCAATGACAGGGCAGTTTGCCATTGTTGAATGGCTTTTTCTTTTTCGCCCTGCTTCCAAAACATATCACCCAAGTGTTCGTGCATGGTTGCGTCATCGGTTACTGTTTTTAAGGCTTTTTGCTGGGTGCTTATGGCATTATTATACTCGCCATTTTTATAATAAATCCATGCCAACGTATCGAGATAATAACCATCATTGGTTTTTTGGGCTAAGGCACGTTGAATATAGTTTTTTGCTTCATCAAGTTTAATGCCTTGCTCTGCATAGGTGTAAGCTAAAAAATTGAGAGCATCAGCATGCTCTGGGTTGTTATCAAGCAAGGATTTCAGTGCGCGTTCAATATCTTCGTAACGTTTGAAATGTTCGAATGCAATGGCGCGGTTCATCTGTAGACGTGTAGGAACCTTTTCCAAATACATGGCAGGTTGTGTCTTATCTAAAAGCTGCTGGAATTTCTCTTGTGCTAAATAGATGGTGGATAAAAGCACCCAAGCTTGGCTGTTGGCGGGGTCTTTTTTGAGAACCTTTTGTATGTGTTGGTGGCTAGATGTATATTTTTTTGCAATAAAGTCCATGCTCGCTAAGCGTAGCTGTGCTTCTTTCCAAAGCCCATGTTGCGGGTCGATTTGTTGGTACAATGCACGGGCTTCTTTGTTCTTTTGTAGCGCTTCTAGACTGCTGGCAACGTAAAAACGATAACTTTGATTTTTTGGGGCTATTTGCAGTGCTTTATGAAAATGCTCGGCT
>JAUZQR010000398.1 GCA_030950865.1 Mariprofundaceae bacterium
CCTTACCTAGAGTAAATATTCATGAATTGGGCGTTGCCCCCCCAAAACCACGCTGGCTGGCTTACTTACGTTTCTCGCGTCGTGTACATATATGGCTAGAACAACACAGCACAGCCAAAATGATTATTCATAGCCATGAACGCACCCAAGATCATCATATTACCACCTTTCATGGACCACCATTTGCCCAAATACGTAGCTTCCCATTCTGGAAACGTTGCTCACTTCGCTCCAAGGTAAATTTATGGTTAGAAAACAGAGAGCTTTGTAGTCCTCAAGTTCAAACTATCGTACCCAACTCCATGTCCATCCGCCAACAATTAAAACTCTATTACCCTTCTATAAGCAAACAATTAAGCATGCCTATCGTGCCTGGTGTAGGGAATAATATCATGCAGAGGCAGCCTCATGCTATTCCAGCTAAAGGCGGAGTCATTGGTTTTGTTGGTAAAGAATGGAAGCGCAAAGGGCTTATCATGGCAATCGATATTATGTCTGAATTGGTAAAACAACGTCCAGATGTACATTTTATAGTGGCAGGCTGTGATCCAAAAGAAATTGAACCTCTATTCAAACATGTTTTATTTCAATTTACTCTATTAGGCAACATTGATACATCCGACTTTTATCAACAATTGGATATACTACTTCACCCAGCCAAAAATGAACCTTTTGGCATGGTAATTACCGAAGCTCTAAGTGCTGGTGTGCCAGCCGTTATCTCAGATGCCTGCGGTGCTGCCAGTGAAATCACCCCACAACGAGGCAGTTGCCTAGACTTAACATCCCCAGTCGAAACATGGGCAGATGAATTGCACCGATGGTTAAATAAGAAAAAATTTCATGTGCAATATCAGTATAGTTGGCGTAATACATCACATGCTTATATCCAACTATACAAAGAACTTAAAGTATAATTAGACTTTCTCAACATAGTTTATATTCTTCAAAAGAATAGAGGTGTGTATTTTGAACATTAAAGCAGAAGAACAATTAATGGTCACGGTTTGGAACCGATGCAAAAAACATTTTCGCAACAACCCTACGTCAAAACGTCCTCACTCTTGGGAACAAGCTGATGATGATGCATTACGCGATTTAGATGAATACTTTCATGGCAGTTCTTATCGTTTTGCCATGCTTTTAGCACTCACACAAAAACATGCTAAAAAAAATGCCAAAGACTTAGATGCGGGTGCTGGACACGGCGCACTAGCCCTTGGTTTAAAAGAATCAGGTTATGATGCATTTGCTTCAGATTTGCATAAGGGTCTTGCTGTATTTGATGCAGAGGGTATCCCTTATTATGAGTGGCACCTAGAAGCACAAGCAGCCCCCTTTGCCGATAATAGTTTTGATGTCGTTATTTTATCACAAACTATTGAACACTTTACATATTCTCCATTACATCCCCTAAAAGAAATTATACGCATTCTTCGCCCTGGCGGCATCATGATTATTGACGCCCCTAATATTACTTGTTTCCATAATATATCCCGTTTACTTAGAGGGAAAAGTTTACACTGGAACTTCAAAAAACACTATTTAACCCAAGTTCCTGAAATAGCAAATGGCATCCCTTACTATGATCGTCACAATCACGAATATAGTCGAGAAGATTTACAAGATATTGGTGATTTTTTCAATTTGGAGATTAAAGATTTAGCTTATTACTCATCATGCAACCGACAAAAAAGAGGCACTATCTCTATATTTATTGCACAAATAAGGGATGTCATCAAACACTGGCGGAAAGGTATCTATGCCATTTATAGACTTCCTATTGATGGAAAACCTTCTAAATAAATTAGAATAGATAATTTAAAATGACCAAAATATCAGCATACATACCCGTTTTAAATGAAGAAGATAAAATTGAGGATGCCCTTAAAAGTATTACATGGGTTGATGAAATTATCATCCTTGATACTGGTTGCACAGACAATACGATTAACATTGCCAAAAAATATACTTCAAACATTATTCCATATACTTTCAAAGGATTTGGAAAGCTAAGGAATGCAGGTATTGATGCTTGTTCAAACGAATGGGTTCTAAGTATTGATGCGGATGAGCGCTGTACACAAGAACTCGCATTAGAAATAAAGCAGCTCTTAACCCACAAAAAAAAGCATGTTGCATATTGGATTCCGCGTAAAAACTGGTTGATGGGTCGCTGGGTTAAACATAGTGGATGGTACCCTGATTACTGCCAACCCAAACTTTTTCTCAAGCATGCCTTGCGTTACCGTGATGATGACTTGGTTCATGAAGGCTGGGATGCTCAAGGTAGTATCGGTTACCTCAAAGGTGATGTCTTACATTTTTCATTTCAACACTTATCCGACATTATTCGCAAAATTGACAATTATTCAGAGCTTGGGGCAGAAAAGCTAGAGTCCAATGGGGTATCTGGGGGTCTTCTTAAGGCAGTATTCCGAGGTTCTTGGGCTTTTTTACGTATTTATATTTTAAAGCTCGGCTTCCTTGATGGAAAAGCAGGCTTTATCATCGCATTAACCAACTTTGAAGGTACTTTTTACCGCTATGCCAAACTAACTTGGAAGAAAAATGACTGGGATGTCCCTCCTAAAGTATAGCTATTGTGATGTCGCACCCATAAACTTACCTACTTAGACCAAACTAGATAGGTAAAAAGTTCATCAAACTCATAACCTAGCTAAAGTTTAAACCATATTCACTGGAAGCCATAACTAACCACATGACCAATAAATTCTTCTCATACTATCAACACACCAGCATTAAGAATATGCCTTATCTTCTTTGTGCAGCCACTATCGCCCTCCCATTCTCAATAGCTGTCGCTAATATTCTATTCGTATGTTCATTATTTATAGCATTTACTTCAGGGCTTTGGTCACGTGGCGCAGGGATACTATGGCAGCAAGCAAAACCTCTAACTATTGCTTGGTTTGCTTATATTATTTTAATGCTTATCGGGCTTATTTGGAGTCCTGATATTCAACGTGGTCTTGTGATTATCAGCAAGCAGTGGTCATGGCTTATTATCCCTGTTTTTATCGCAGCATGCGAAAATAAAACATGGCAAAACCGCATACTTTTTAGTATTTCAACAGGTTTGTTCCTGCATCTATTATTATGTATCGCTCAATCGCAAGGCATACCCCTCCCTGTTGCTGCTCCTGGAGGCTCATCGGTGCAAGATCCAGCAGGACTTATTGGTCATATTAGCTTTGGTCTTGTGTATGGCATATGGGCAGCATGGCTATTGCATATAGGCATGTTAAAAAATGATAAGATGCGTTATATGCTTTGGGCTTTAGCAGCATTCTCAACAATGTGGGTGTTTATTGTGCAAGGGCGAAGCGGTTATCTTGTCGTTCTCACTCTGGGCTGCATTATGGCATGGAAGTTATGGATTCAGCACATGAACCCCCGCCTTATCTTTGGTGCAGTAGTCATTTCCATACTTGCGATTACAACCATCGCTATGGGCCCCGCCAAAAATCGCATCCAATCAACAGTTGATAGTCTTCACGCCTTTTCGCAAGGTGACTTGCAACATGCAGAGGCACGAATTTCCCTTTGGTACCTAGCATGGGAAAGCTGGAAAACAAAACCCCTTATAGGGGTTGGAACTGGCGGTTTTCCAAATGCTTCTGATGCCATTGCAGCACGGCACCCCAACTTAAACCTTGAAGGCCAAACACATATTGCAGTGCCCCACAATATTTACCTCATGGAACTTGTTCGCTGGGGTCCACTTGGGCTTGTTATTTTACTGCTTTTCCTAAGTTGTTGGATTCGCATGGGTTGGAGAGTCGACTGGCAACAGCCCCATCACCTTCTTATTGCTATATCAGGCATTGCTTTATCAGTTCATGGGCTTAGCTCACAAGCAATAGAAGAGTACCATGCAAGCGTATATACCGCCATTTTCCTTGCTGTTGGACTTGCATCACTAAAGTATAAAAGTGATGTTTCCCTATTTCCTACGCCAAAAAAGACTTCTCATATACGCTCCCATAGCTAGAGGAGAATTACTTTTTCCAGAACTCACCCGATAAAACAGCCAAGCTGCCAAGAGTAAAGAAACACCCTGACCAGCCCACATAAACCACCAAGGAACCGACCCGCCAAGCACCTGCTGATGCAATATAATTTGAAAGTTATAAGTGAGTAATATAAGCCCTACTCCTGCAATATAAGCACCTGTTTTACCTGAACGTTTTGAGGTATGTGATAATGGTAAACAAAACAGCATGAGTACCAATATCGATGTCGGCATAAGGATGCGCCTATGCCATTCGGCAACAGCATCAGGTCGGTGGGTTGTCTGAACAAGTTTCCACAACTCCCCCGCCTGCATTTCAAACACGCGACTACGCCATTCAGGAACTTTTAATAAACCCAAATCATTCAAATTCATGGCAATTTGATAGCGATCAAAAGACAATGAGCGTAAATCCCCTGCCTCACCTTCCAAACGTGTGCCATGAAACAATGTAAAGCGTAATTCGCTGCCCACACGATCCAGTTTTGCTGACTCCGCCATATACACTACGGGTACTTGTGAGCGCCTATCTTCCAACATAAAGCCTTGAAACACACCTTCATCATCCGTGCCGCTGACATACACAGTAAAATCTTCCAAATCCTGTGAAAAACGCAACGGTTCAAAGCCTGGTGCGGGCTTCATTTTTTGAACCGCTACCAGCAATCCTTGAAACGCCTTTTGCCCCTGCGGCATCCACTGCATCGCTGTAAACGTTAAACCTAGCCATAACACCACAGCCACAACAAATAATGACCTAAATATTCTTACATACGACAAACCTGCCGCACGCAAAGCATCCATTTCACTATTTGCGTACAACTTTAAAACCATCGACTGCATCGCAAAGAAGAAAGCCATCGGAACTGTGAGCACTAAAAAATATGGCAGAATTGCCATAAGCATGGTGAGCATAATCCCCCACTCCACACCTTTATCAGCAAACATGCCCAATAATTTCAAAATACGTCCAAGCAGCAACACACCCGTCACGACCAGCAGCATGCCCATAAAAGGTCCAAACCAGAGTTTGAAAATATACCTATCCAATACCATGTCGGAAAACTAAAGCTTATGAAGCCATATCGCCAAGTAAAAAGAGAAAGTATGCTGTGCTCCAACATACCATTGTCGCCATTCAGCGTGCCTGATATTTGTTCGCGAGCAAAGAAGAAACGCGGAGTGTGCTCATGCACATGAGCATTTCTGATGCCGATATCTGACAAATAGCAGGCACGCTGGATGATGACAAAAGAAGAGCTGACCGAGCCAGACAGAACCGCAACGCGCGCATAACCTGCTGCCGCTGCTTCCTTCCGGATCTGACGGGGTTCACAAGCATCCACCGTGCGGAGCCCGACCCGATCAGCAACTATTGAACATACAGGGAGTAAGTCTCTACCTTTACATTCATAAAACAAACATCAGTAATACCTTTTACTGATGTATCAAAATCTATGAGGTTCACCCTCCACAAGCAACAAACCAGTTATTCACAACTGGCAAAGAGGGGATTGACTGCAGGCATCCTGCCCTTGCCTTGCGGTGGGCTTTCGCCCATATAAATCAGCTTTCCTACCGATTTATCGAACCATGTTTTTCATGTTTTTGGGTTCTTACCCTCTCTACAACCAATAAATTTTACTTACACCAACTGGCGGAGAGAGAGGGATTCGAACCCTCGGAACCCTTACGAGTTCACACGCTTTCCAAGCGTGCTCCTTCAGCCACTCAGACATCTCTCCAAACACAACACGCTGTGGGCGGCGAAGCATACGCATGGCTTTCAAAACAACAAGCGTCTGTCGGGTTAAGCTTCTGCGAACTCACCCAACTGGCGTAAACGTTGCTCACGTTTTCTTAACAACTCTTCTACAGGTATCGCCAAGACTTCATTCAATGCTTTATCGAGCACTTCCGACATCATGGATGCAGCCTCTTCTACATTGCGATGCGCCCCTTCTTTTGGCTCTGGAATCACGCCATCAATCAATCCCAGTTTCTGCAAATCTGTCACAGTTGGTTTTAATGATTCAGCTGCTTTATCTGCAAAGGCTCTATCGCGCCATAAAATAGCTGCACAGCCTTCAGGGGAAATGACTGAGTAGGTTGATAATTGCTGCATATACAATCTATCACCCACACCAATTGCCAATGCACCACCAGAGCCACCCTCACCAATCACTGTGCAAATCACTGGTACTTTCAATACCGCCAATTCCATTAAATTACGTGCAATTGCCTCACTTTGCCCACGCTCTTCCGCATCAATACCTGGCCAAGCGCCTGCCGTATCAATAAAGGTCAGCACTGGCATATCAAAACGCTCTGCCAAATGAAACAAACGCAAGGCTTTACGATAACCTTCTGGTCTAGCCATGCCAAAGTTGCGGCGAATCTTTTCCTTGGTATC
>JAUZQR010000399.1 GCA_030950865.1 Mariprofundaceae bacterium
AGATCTGTTTCCAAACAGGCTGAACATGGTAAGCACGAGCTAATTCTGCATCCGACAGTTCAGAAACTTCCGCATCACCTTGCTCATCGAGGTTTTCACCCAACATTTTTACATAACCGCCCAAAGGAATCGCTGCAATAATATATTCAACTTCACCATCTTTCCATCGCCATGAAAAAAGCGCAGGACCAAAACCAATCGAGAATTTTTCAACACGAATACCCAACTTACGCGCCACAATAAAATGACCATATTCATGCACTGCCACAAGCAAGGCAATGGCAAAAATAAAGGCTAAAGCCGTATGTAATGTTTCCATCATAAAGTGATTATCTCCTGCGCCAAACGGCGCGCTTCAAGGTCATGCGACCAAACATCATCAATGCTATCCACAGCGATATTTTCTACCTGCTCCAAAACAGCTTCAACTGTATGTACAATATCCATAAAACCAAGCTTACGATTACGAAATGCTTGGTTAGCAACCTCATTAGCAGCATTCATACTAATCGCCAACGTATCATTACCTTGCATCACATCTTGCACCAAACGCATCGCAGGAAAACGATTTATATCCACTGCTTGAAAATCCAAACGCCCTGTTTTCGCCAAATCAAGCCAAGGAATGCCAGCATCCAAACGCTCGCCTGTCTGTAAGGCATAAGCAATGGGAGAGCGCATATCAGGCTCAGCCAATTGTGCCAAAACCGAACCATCACGGTATTCTACCATGGCATGCACGATGCTTTGTGGGTGAATAATGGCAGATAATTTATCCGCAGGCATATCAAATAACCAGCGTGCTTCAATCAATTCCAAGGCTTTGTTCATCATGGTAGCAGAATCCACACTGATTTTTGCACCCATGCTCCAATTCGGATGGGCAATAGCCTCTTCGGGTGTCACATTAACCAGACTCGCAGGTTCACGGTCACGAAAAGGTCCACCAGAGGCGGTTAAAATAATACGTGTAATAGAGCCATGATTATGACCTAACAGTGCCTGATGCACAGCCGCATGCTCAGAGTCCACAGGCACCACATCCGCACCGTAATCCTTGGCAGCCTGCATAAAAATACGACCTGCTGTTACCAAACACTCTTTATTTGCCAAGCCCACACGTTTGCCAGCATGCACCGCTGCCAAGGCTGCTGGCAAACCAGCCGAACCCACCATTGCTGCCATAACCATATCAACTGAAGT
>JAUZQR010000004.1 GCA_030950865.1 Mariprofundaceae bacterium
ATGGATGCAGATAGTTTTAGTGAAGATGATGCAAGCTTTGCCCAAGCTCACCTACGAATTTTATCAGGGTTGTACGGACTCTTACGCCCCCTTGATTTGATGCAGGCCTATCGTTTGGAGATGGGTACAAAGTTTAATCATATACGTGGTAAAAACCTATATGAGTTTTGGGGCAATCTTATTACTGAGTATCTCAATAGTGCCTTAGAAGCACAAGGTGATGATATTCTAATCAATCTAGCATCCCAAGAATATTTCAAATCTATAAATCCCAAGCATCTCAATGCCAATATCATCACACCGACCTTTAAAGAACATAAAAATGGGCAATATAAAGTCATTGGTATTTATGCCAAACGTGCGCGTGGATTGATGAGTCGCTACATCATTCAGAAGCGTTTAAGTAGTCCCGATGCATTGCGTGATTTTAACTTGGATGGCTATCGCTGGAACGCTGAGCTCTCCGATTCCAAGCAGTTGGTGTTTACACGCTAAGCTTTGCCGTTAAGCTGCCGCGCTAAACGACTTGTATTTTAAGGATTTTCAATGACAACACCTGATGACTTAACCGTAGATTATGAAGAAGGTGGTATTCTTACCACCAAACAACTGGACAAGGTTATTCTAAGTAAAGGTGCTTGGACGACCATCATTTTTCGTTACCAGACATGGGTAAAAGCCGATCAAGAATATAGTGCGGACAAATATATTATTCGTCGTTATCAAAAACGTGATGGCAAATATGCACCACGCTCAAAATTTAACATCACCAATGCCAAACAAGCCAAAATGATTATCGCAACACTCGAAGGCTGGATAGACGAAAAATAATCGCATGGGGCAGATTGCCCCATGCTTGTTACATTCACTTTTCAAATAACATTGTAAACGCCGAGAAACCTTCTTCCTCAAGTTTGTTTACGGGAATAAAACGCAGTGATGCAGAGTTAATGCAATAGCGTAAACCTGTTGGTTTGGGACCATCATTGAACACATGTCCCAAATGAGAATCGCCTTTTTTACTGCGTAATTCTGTGCGTGTATAAAAAAGTCCAGCATCTTCTTTTTCTAC
>JAUZQR010000040.1 GCA_030950865.1 Mariprofundaceae bacterium
GCATGATTGACCCGCAGCTCTTTTAGCCGTTTGCAATACTGCTTCAGACTCCGTGCCACGCTCAAACAAGAATACCAAATCACGCTCTACCGATGGAAATTCAGGAATCGGCTGGAAGTTCAAGGTTTTACCCTTATGCAAGGCATCAAGATTGACCGATGCCACAAATACATCCGCATCTATATCGAAACCCGCTGCCAAATCAGCATCGACTTTGCCCACATGACCAACCACAGATTTGCCGACAAAAATCTTCGCTGTTTGACCAGATTGTAGCCCCTGCACATCATCATCCACCATAAAACGTGCTGTAAGCCCTCGATTTGCAAGCCACGATTCGACAGCACCTTTTAAATCAAAGAAGTCTGCCTTACGCGCTTTGCCATGCCAGCTATCAGATTCAAGCTGCCCAGCCATCAACCAGGCAATAACATTGCTTTCACGGTGCTCATCATTCTGCTTATCAGCATCGACTTTGGCATAGATACGTCCCTGCTCTACCAGTGCGACACCAGCTTGCTGACGATTCATATTATACTTCGCGGTATTGAGCAATCCTGCCCAAGCAGAGCGACGCATTACACTCATGTCCGCAGAGATTGGATTCTGTAATATCAAATCTTTACCATCATCTTCGACAAACAAACGCTGCTCATCGGCTGAAACAAATGCATAATTAATCACCTGAACAAAACCAAGCGCAACCGCACTGCTGATTGCTGTGTCCACTTTACGTGGGTTGATGGTCGCCAAGTTAGGCAACACTTCAGGAATCGCATCAAAACCAATCACACGCGCATATTCTTCCGATATATCTTCAAATAAGGATACATCATGGCGATGACTCGGTACATCTACGGTTAATCTATTGTCATCACGCTGTATGCCAAAACCCATACGGCTTAATACATCATCAAAACGTGCATCAACATCGATGCCCAAACGTGATTCAATGCGCTGCATATCAATGTGAATGGTTTTCGCTTTCACCAACGACTCTGCATCACCAACCACGCTAATTGCACTGGCTTTGCCACCGAATAAATCCATAATCATGGTGCTAGCCTGATTCATAGCAACATCAATCATGGCTGGATCAACACCGCGCTCAAAACGCATAGAGCTTTCAGACACAAGCCCATAAGTACGGCGCGTGGTCCTAATCAATGCAGCACGAAATGCTGCGGATTCAAGGATAATATTCGTGGTCTTTTCAGTCACACCCGTATCTTCAGAACCCATGATGCCTGCCAAGGCAATCACGTTCGCATCATCGGCAATCACCACATCACCCGCATTCAATGCAATATCACGACCATCCAAGGCTTTGAAACTTTCACCAGTTTGTGTGGCACGCACACAAATATCACCGCTTAACATACCCGCATCAAAAGCATGCATGGGTTGCCCCAAATCAAGCCTGGTATAGTTCAATACATCCACCACACCATTGACGGGTCTTTGTCCCGCTGCGATGAGGCGTGCTTGCATCCAATCGGGTGAGTCTGCAACGCTTACACCCTCAATGCGACGCGCCATATACAATGGGCAATCAACAGGCGCAGACACATCCACGGATGGCACAGCGATGGCACTATCAATCGCTACGGTATCATCACCCGCATTAATCAAGGGTAAATCATAATCGGCTGCCAAATCACGCGCCAAACCGCGCGCACTCATACAATCACCACGGTTCGGGGTGATGTCCAAATCAAGCACCGCTTCTTCAAGCTCTAAATAGTCACCCACTTCCGCACCAACTGGTGCATCCTTTGGTAGAATCAACAAACCTGCAGCATCTTCTGCCAAACCAAGTTCCGCTTCAGAGCAACACATGCCGAAACTCACTTGCCCACGAATCTTGCCCTTTTTAATTTTCAAACCATTGGGAAGCAATGTGCCCACAGTGGCAACGGGGATTTTATCACCCTCACCCATATTGGAAGCACCACATACAATCGCAAGAGGCTCATCTTCCCCAATATCAATCTGCAACAGGTGCAATTTATCAGCATCAGGATGCGACTGCATGGATACAATTTTCCCCACACGCACACCTTTTACAGCTTCGCGAGGTTTCTCAATGGATTCCACTTCATGACCCAAACTCACCAAATCATCAGCAACCTGTTGCACACTTTGGCTGAAAAAAACGTGTTCTTTTAACCAAGAAAAAGGAATTTTCACTTGCTTACCCCCATCCTGCGCAAAAAGCGCACATCATTTTCAAAGAATAACCTTAAATCAGGAATGCCATGCTTGAGCATCACCAAACGTTCCACACCCAAACCAAACGCAAAACCAGAGTATATTTCCGAATCAATACCCACCGATTTCAATACATTGGGATGGATCATGCCACTACCCAATACTTCAACCCAGCCACTACCCTTACAAATGCGACAGCCTTTTCCAGAGCAAAACACACAAGCAATGTCCACTTCCGCAGAAGGTTCAGTAAACGGGAAATAATGCGGGCGCAGGCGAATCTCAATATCTTTTTCAAAATAAGCCGATAAGAAATGCTTCAAAACACCTTTCAAATGCGCCAAGGAGACATCTTTATCAACTTTGAACACTTCCACCTGATGAAACATCGGCGAATGCGTCACATCATAATCACAGCGATACACCCGACCAGGCGCCACGACTGCCAAAGGCGGCTCACCACCAGATTCCACACAGTTTTTCATGGTACGGATTTGTACAGGTGAAGTATGGGTTCTTAAAAGCTTGGCTTGCTGCTCATCGGAAGCTTCAAAGAAAAAAGTATCATGCATGGCACGGGCTGGATGCTCTTGAGGGATATTCAGCGCATCAAAATTATGGAACTCATCTTCAACTTCAGGACCTTCAGCAATCTCAAAACCCATTTGCGCGAAAATTGCCGTCATTTCATTCAAGCCTTGTTGTACAGGGTGCAAGACCCCACGCTGAGATGAACGACCAGAAAGGGTAATATCAATGCGTTCAGCTTCAATGCGCTGCTGTTTTTCTTTCACAGCAAGCAATGCTTCGGCACTATCCAAAGCTTCTGCCAATGCAGTTTTGGTTGCATTTACAAACTGACCAATCACAGGGCGCTCAGCAGGTGGTAATTTTCCCACACCCTTCAAGACACTGGTCAATTCACCTTTTTTGCCCAAATAAGCCACACGCAAAGCCTGCAAAGCATTCAAGTCAACGGCTTCTTTAAATGAGCCCAGTGCCTTGTCTTGTAAATCTTGTAATTGTGCTTTTAACGAATCAATCTCACTCATTGTTATCCTCAACCTTATTCCTTCATAGGTTTTCAATAGAGCCTGCACCCTACAAAGAAGTTTGAAAAAATCATCAGGTGAAAAATACACATGCTATCCAAGCTTAATGCGTCATAAAGTCACATTTATGACTTATATAATATTGATTTTATTTGTCATATATGGCACTTTATGCCTCATGAAATGGAATTGGCAGCAATTAGAGTGGGCAAACTTTGCATACGACCCTACAATATTGAAGGGTGCAGAAGACAAATTTATACTTGAGTCTGGAAAACTCATCGGTGCATCTTCTATCATTTCAAAGTGTGAAAGTAATCGATTCATGATTGAATTGATGAGTGAAGAAGCACTTAAAAGCTCAAAAATTGAAGGAGAGCTATTAAGCCGAGACAGCGTGGCATCATCTCTATTGCAACAGCTCGGTTTAGCACCCGAATACAGCGATCATCAAGCCAACGATAAAGAAAGGGGTATTGCTGCCCTGATGGTGGATAACTACCAAACATTTAACCTGCCATTGTCACAGGAAATGTTATTAAGGTGGCACCCCTATATCATCTCACCATCTTGGCATATCAAAGATATTGGCAAATACAGAACAAGCTTAGAACCCATGCAAGTCGTATCAGGTTATGAAGGGCAATATAAAGTTCATTTTGAAGCACCACCATCACAACAAGTACCTTCTGAAATGAATAAGTTCATCACATGGTTTAACAGCACCTCGCCCAATAGCACACAACCTCTACCGCCACTTCTCCGAGCTGCTATCGCCCACCTTTATTTTGTGTCCATTCATCCATTTGAAGATGGCAATGGCAGAATTGCTAGGGCAATCAGCGAAAAAGCACTGGCACAAGCACTTGGCAAACCTGCCTTATTCGCTTTATCCCATGCTATTGAAAAAGAACGCTCTGAATACTATAAACAACTAGAGATTCACCAAAAAGATTTAACCATTAATCATTGGCTAGCCTACTTTGCAGACACTACGCTAGAGGCTGTTGCCCATGCGCAAAAGCTCATCCATTTTATTGTCGAAAAAACAAGGCTCTACGACCGTGTTCAAAGCAAGCTCAACGAACGGCAAACAAAAGTTCTCAGTCGCATCTTCCAAGAAGGCATGGAAGGGTTTAAAGGTGGCATCAATGCCAATAAATACATGAAAATAACAGGAACAAGCCGTCAAAACACTGCCAGAGACCTGCAAAAAATGGTGAAACTGGGCGTGCTCAGCAAAACAGGAAAACTTAAAGGAACTCGCTACTGGTTAAACCTTGGTGAAGCTTTTGATGAAGAAAAACGAAAATATTTAGCTGGGCAATAAGCTTAAACAAAAATGGCAGAGCCTTTTAAAGCCCTGCCATTGAATTTTCAACTTCCGAACAATATCGGAGAGCTACTATTGAATGTTTGCTTTCGCTGTTTCAGCCAATTTTGCAAATGCAGCTTCGTCACGCACAGCAATATCTGCCAATACTTTCCTATCCAATTCGATGCCAGCCTGTGTTAGGCCAAACATGAAACGTGAATAGCTCAAGCCATGCAAATGTGCAGCAGCATTGATACGAACAATCCACAAAGCGCGGAATGTACGTTTCTTATTTTTACGGTCACGGTACGCATACTGACCAGCCTTATCGACTGCTTGGGTAGCTACACGGAAACAACTTTTACGACGACCATAATAACCTTTGGCAGCCTTGATAACTTTCTTATGACGCGCATGCGCCTGAACACCTGATTTTACGCGAGGCATTTTTCTCTCCTAAACCTACAAAC
>JAUZQR010000400.1 GCA_030950865.1 Mariprofundaceae bacterium
GTTTTCATGATGCTGCCTCTGCCTGCTCTTTTGCCGCAGCCACAAAGCCCTTAAACAGAGGGTGTGGTTCATAAGGACGTGACAAAAACTCTGGATGAAACTGGCAAGCTACAAACCACGGGTGATTTTTCACTTCCACCATTTCAACCAAGGAATTATCAGGCAATGTGCCTGAAACAACCAAACCTGCCTCTTCCAACTGTTCACGGTAGGTATTGTTAAATTCATAACGATGGCGATGACGCTCACGAATTTCAGTTTGAGCATAAGCCCGGCCTGCATGTGTATCTGCAACCACTTTGCACGGATAACCACCCAAACGCATTGTGCCACCCAAGTCACTATCAGCGGAGCGTTGCACACGACCACCCTCTTGTTCCCACTCTGTCATCAAAGCAATTACTGGGTGTTCTGCACGTTCATCAAATTCACTACTGGTCGCAGCACTCAAACCCGCAACATGACGCGCAAATTCAACCACTGCCAATTGCATGCCCAAACAAATACCTAAAAATGGAATATTGTTCTTACGCGCATGTTGAATTGCCAACAGCTTGCCTTCCGTGCCGCGCTGACCAAAACCACCTGGCACCAAAATACCATGCACATCATCCAATACTGTCAAACCGTCACGTCCTAAATTTTCAGCATCTATATAAACAATCTTAACACGCACAGCATGCGCCAATCCGCCATGTTGCAAGGCTTCATTCACGGATTTATAAGCATCAGGCAATTCAACATACTTGCCAATCAAAGCAATGCAAATTTCCGATTTGGGTGAGCGTACTCGCTGACAAATATCATCCCAGACAGAAAGGTCTGGTATCACATCATTCATGCCAAATTGTTTGAGAATCAAGCTACCCAAACCACCTTCTCGCAAGACCTTAGGTACAGCATAAATAGTATCCACATCAGGGACATCAATAACAGCTTGCCTAGGCACATTGCAAAACAAAGCAATTTTATCTTTTTGTGATGGCGGAATCGGGTGTTCCGAACGACACAACAATGCATCCGCCTGAATACCAATCTCACGCAATTTTTG
>JAUZQR010000401.1 GCA_030950865.1 Mariprofundaceae bacterium
TGTAGACTCATCAGGCAACTTATTATCTTCCAAAGATGATCCGCAGGCGGCTGGTGAAGGCGAGAGCATGCGGAATTATCAAAGTCAGATGGAAAAACGTATGGAAAGCCGCTTGACTACAATGCTTGAACAGGTGGTGGGTGCTGGGCAAGCTGTGGTACGTGTTTCTGCCAAGATTAATCGTGAGTACGTGGAACAAAATAGTAAAAAATTCAATCCAGATGAACAGGTTTTACGTAGTCAAAGTAGCACGGAAGAAAGCCATACATCTGTGGAGGCATCAGCCTCAGGTGTGCCTGGCGTGGCTTCCAATACACCAAGTAGTAATCCCACAGTTTTGGCGGATGGTTCAGTTGCTTCGGCTGGAGCAGGAAGTCCTCCGAGTGAACGGGCAAATCGCCGTGATGAAACAAATAATTATGAAATAAGTTCAACCAGCGAACATCGTATTATTCCCTTTGGAAGTATTGATAAACTTTCGATTGCAGTGATTGTAGGAGGGAGTTTTACAACCGATACTGAAGGCACTAAAACATTTATTCCGCGAGGTAAAAGTGAGTTGAAAAGTTTGCAAACTTTGGTTCGTGGGGCGATAGGTTATGATGAAGATCGGGGTGACACGGTTGAGTTACAAAGCATGCCATTGTTGGATATTTCGAGTATGCCTGATACTGAAGCACTGCAGTCTACTGAGAGCAAAGCATTTTATTTAGAAATAGCGCGTTATGGTTTGGTCGGTGTTGCATTGTTCTTGTTGGCATGGTTTTTATTGCGCCCACTAGCTCAGCGAATCACGTCTACAGAGGATTTCTCTGCAGATGCTTCAGGAAATGCAGCATTGGCTTATCAGCCCACATTATCAGATGAAGCCCGCGAACGTTTGGGAAAAATGGAGCGTGCGCGTCAGGCGGTAAGCAATAATCCAGAGCGGGCAGGTAAAGTGTTGAATGAATGGGTTGGAACAACATGAGCAAAGCCTCTAAGCCATTAAATGGCGAAGATAAAGCTGCAATTTTACTGTTTGCTTTGGGTCCTGAAGTGGCGGCTCCTTTGGTGCAGAATATGGATGATGCCACCATGTCCCGTCTTGCTAGGCGTATGGCAGATTTGGGAAAAGTTGAGAGTGATGTATTACAAAAAGTGCTTGATGAGTATATGGAACTGCATGATTCAGATGACCCAATGATGCACTCATCGAGTAAAGATGTAATGGCATTGTTACATTTAGCTGTCGATGAAGATCGCGCAAACCGTATTTTAACAGATGTGAATAAGCCAAAAAAAATCACAGTTTGGCAGAAGTTGTCACGCCTTAAACCTGAAATGATTGTGAGCTATATCGAAGCAGAGCACCCACAAACCATTGCTTTGATTTTAGGTAATGTAGATACCTCTGTGGCAAGTCAGGTGATTTCTTTGCTGCCTGAAGATATGCAAATGTCTGTTGTGATGCGCATGTCCAAGATTGAAAGTGTACCGCAGGAATTGGTGCGTGATATTGAAGAAACCTTGGAAAAAGAATTATCAGAATCGACAGGAAATACGGGTATTAGCTTTGATGGCATGGTCAGTGTTGTCGAAATTCTTAAAACCTTGGATAAGAGTGTTTCAAAACCTATTTTGGAACGTTTGGAAGAAAAAGACGAAGAATTATTTTCGCAAGTTGATAAATTGTTATTGGTCTTTGAGGATCTTCTGGAATTGGAAATGCGTGATATTCAAACAATTTTGAAACATGTTTCATCGGATGACTTGGTACGTGCTTTAAAAGGCGCATCGGAAGATTTGGCGGAAAGCTTTTTTTCCAACATGTCGCAACGTGCAGCGGAAATTATGCGTGAGGATATGCAGGTGATGGGACCGTTGAAATTGGCGGATGTTGAAGATGCACAGCAAACGATTTTACGTGCTGTACGCAAGCTGGATGAGGATGGCTCGATTAGCTTGGGAGGTGGCGATGATATGGTGTAAATTAGACATGATGTCTATGGAGGTTTCTTTGTGGCACTAGCACCTTTACCCATTACGGAAGATAAAGCCCTACATCAAACAGTACCTTCATCACCCTATCCTGTTTTTGGCGAGGCGATTATGAAGGGAGTTTCGTCGGCATTATCTGCAGAAGAGCAGCGTATGCAGGAATTAGAACGCATGCTGCAAGAGGCGCAAGGTCGCGCTGAAATTATGGAGAGAGAGGCTTATGATAAAGCCTATGCTGCGGGCGAAAAAGCAGGCATGGCTTTGGGAGCCAAGCGAGCAGAACAAAGCATAGAACACTTGGATAAGTTACTACAACAGGCTGAAGAGCAAGTGCGCAACCTATCAGATGCTTGTAATGATACAGTGCTGGATATTGCACAAACAGTGATTGAGAAGGTGTTGGGCGAGCTTGGTGATCAGCGTTATGAGATGATGCTTGCAGCTGTGCGGCGGGCGGCTTTACAGATGCCGAGCGTGTCAGACTTATTGTTATTGGTGAACCCTGATGATTTGGCTGTTTTTGAACGTTTGATACAGCAAGATAGCATAGGTAAGTGGCGACTAAGAGCGCAAGCTGATGTGTTATCAGGTTGTTGCCGTTTGATTTCTCAACAACAAGATATTCAAATTAACCCAGAGCAGGCGATCAAAGCAACGCTTGAGCAGTTACGTATGCGATTGCAGGGTGATGGTGATGTTAGCGAGCTTGAAGAGGTTGTATGAGTTTGACATTGAAACCATTGCTTGGAGATAAAGTTTACCGTAGTCAAATTCTTGACGATATAAAGCAGCTCCCTGCATACCCTTTACGTGGGCGTGTTCATAAAGTTTTAGGACCTATGGTCGAAGCAACAGGGTTAACGAGTAGTATTGGTCATGCATGTGACATTGTCTGCTCTGCGGGGCACTGTATTGAAGCTGAAGTTGTTGGGTTTCGCGATGATAGAACCTTATTAATGCCTGTGGGCTCGACACGAGGCATGGCTCCTGGAGATGTGGTTATTGCCCAATTACACGAACCTTCCATACAAGTAGATGATACATTGAAAGGGCGAGTCTTGGATGCCTTGGGTGTTCCCATGGATGGTCAGCCATGGCATGCCTCAGGGAAATCGTATCCTCTACATGGCAAACGTTTGAATCCATATGATCGTCATATTATTGACGAACCTATGAATTTGGGTGTGCGTATGATGGATGCTTGTTTGCCCATGGGTTGGGGGCAGCGTTTGGGGTTATTTGCGGGTGCAGGTGTGGGGAAAAGTATGTTGATGGGTATGCTGGCACGCAATTCTGATGCAGATATCAATGTGATTGCTCTTGTGGGTGAACGCAGCCGTGAAGTACGTGAATTTCTTGATATGGCATTGGGGAAAGAGGCTTTAAAACGTAGTATTGTTGTTGTGGCGACATCGGATATGCCGCCTGTTTTACGTGTGCGTGCAGCATTGTTGGCAACCACCATTGCCGAGGCATTTAGAGATAAGGGAAAGCGTGTTTTGTTGATGATGGATAGCATAACGCGCTTTGCACAGGCACAGCGTGAAATTGGTTTGATGCTTGGTGAACCCCCTGCCAGTAAGGGTTACACGCCGTCTTGTTTTGCTGCTTTGGCAGAGCTTTTGGAGCGTGCTGGACCTGGCTCGCAATCAGCTGAAAATCGTGGTGATATCAGTGGCTTATATACGGTATTGGTGGAAGGCGATGATTTATCTGCCGACCCAGTTGCAGATGCTGCTATGGCGATTTTAGATGGACATGCCGTATTGGATCGAAAGCTTGCTGAGCAAGGCCATTATCCAGCGATAAATATGCAACGTAGTATAAGTCGGCTTGAAACCCAGTTAAGTGAAGTAAGCCATTTGAATGCGGCACGCTCCTTGCGTAAAGAGTTATCACTGTATGAACGCATGGAGGATATGATTGATATGGGAGCTTATGAACAAGGTACTAATCCAGAACTTGACCGTGTGATTGCTCGCATGCCACAGATTCGAAATTTTCTCCAGCAAACACCCGAAGCTAAATGTCGCCGCCAAGATGCTTTGCAACAATTATTACAGTTGATGCAAAATACAGAGCAGCCAGTTAACCCATGAGTTTATCACCGCATCAAATTTTAG
>JAUZQR010000402.1 GCA_030950865.1 Mariprofundaceae bacterium
CTACAATAAATGTTTCATGGTGATCACAATCATTTGTATTTGTTCTCCAAATATCGCAATAGCTCATGGTCTGGGAGTATTGTTACACCAAGTTGAAAAAGAAGCGCCGCAGTTCCATATTGCAATAGCCAAGCAAGCAGCAACAGCGGCAGGCACCCAAGTAGCCAAAAGCCAATACTGGGGACATGCTGAGATATTTGCTCAAACAACACATTACAATACCAATCGCTTGGTCAGCCCTATCTCTTTTCCTGCTACATTAACCCAATCATCCTTTGACCAAAATACTTATGGCTACGGTACCGCTTTCACTTTACCTATAGATATTGATGGTCGAATCACCGCCAAAGTGCATGCACAAGAACACTTAAATCAGGCAGCTACTGAAAACATCAATCAAACGCGCTTATCTATATTTTCACAAACCGTCACAATGTACCGTGGACTGCAACAATTGGAAGGTATAAAAAAATCATTGCATAAACAGCTCGCCGCACTAAAAGGACATAAAAAAGTCACCGAAATATCTGTGCGTGTTGGACGTGTTGCTGCTGTAGAGTTATTACGCATTGAGGCTGAGATTAAATCTGTACAAGGTCAACTGGCTGGTCTTATGGGAGATGAAGCACGACTACGTGCTAATCTAGGTGCCTTAATAAATACAACATCTTTCAACCAGCCTATTGATACATTGAATGGCTCACCACCACACATGCCTGCCAAGCAAAAGGATGATGATGTACTTCATAGCCGCCCTGATTTATTGGCAGCAAGCAGCATAACACAAGCAGAGGGTGAAAACCTCAAAAGCGCCCAACGTGAATGGCTTCCAAGTTTATCTATACGCGCAGAAGCTCTACGCACCCAAGGCTACACTGCCAATGGCAAAAACAACTGGAGCGTTACGGGACAAATGAGCTGGCAGTTTTGGGATGGTAATCGGCGTTTTGCGCATACGGACCAAGCTCAAGCCAATCAAGAGATTGCTAGGCAACAATTTCAAAACACACTAAACCAAGCACGTGCAGAATTGCAATCGGCCAAAGCAGCTTGGCAAGCTTCTTTGCTGCAATACCAAGCAACAACTGCAGGATTAAAAGCATCCGAAAAAACTGAACGTATTCAATCCGACCGCTTTGCCAGTGGGCGGATTTCAGCGGTAGATCTTATTGATGCAGAAGCTGCTCTGGCACGGGCACGCGCTGACCGAACGACTGCACTCGCCAAATGGTGGCTCGCTGATGATCAATACCATTTAGCACAAGGTGATGCACCTACAGCCTACCTGCGTGCAAACACCAAGAATTCTACGGCTCACTCAAAGGGGAATCATCATGGTAAGTAATAAAAATAAAATTTTTCTATTTTTTAGTATCTTACTTGTAATAGGCACTGTCGCTGTACTTCGCTCCC
>JAUZQR010000403.1 GCA_030950865.1 Mariprofundaceae bacterium
ACGGTACCTAAACTATAATGCGTTTATCCAATATTCTTTCCAATGCGGACAAGCCGCTCATCTCATGTGAATTCTTTCCTCCTAAGACGGATAAAGGTGAAGAAAATCTATGGAGGTGCTTGCATGAGCTTCAGACAATAAACCCTGCTTATGTTTCAGTCACCTATGGGGCAGGTGGTACAACCCAAGAGCGTACCAAGCGCATTGTTTTGGGCATTAAAGAGAAAACAGGCTTGTCACCTGTAGCACATTTGACCTGTGTTGGCTCAACATCGCAGCAGTTGGGTGAGTTGTTGGATGAATATGCTCAAGCTGGTATTGAAAATATCTTGGCTTTGCGCGGTGATGCACCCGAAGGTCAGGATGGTTTTGAAGCAACTACTGGTGGTTTTTCCTATGCGACTGATTTGATTGATTTTGTGCATGAGCGTGGTGATTTTTCGATTGCATGTGCGACCTATCCAGAAGGACACCCTGAATCGAAGGGTGGTGTTGCGGATGATATTCGTTATTTGAAAATGAAGCAGGATAATGGCGCGGTATGCGCGGTAACCCAATACTTCTTCGATAATGATACATTCTTTCGCTTTCGTGATGCGGCAAGCAAAGCTGGTGTTACGATACCATTGATTCCAGGTATGATGCCCATTTTGAATTATGAGCAAATTGTACGTTTTTCAGCCATGTGTGGCGCTTCGGTTCCTGCTTTTATGCATGAGAAAATGCAGCCTATTCAAAGTGATTTGGATGCTGTGAAAGCTTTGGGTATTGAGTTGGCAACCAAACAATGCCAAGCTTTGATTGCCGATAATGTCGCTGGATTACACTTTTATACCTTGAATAAATCTGAAGCGACGATTGCAATTGCCAAAGAGTTGTGAGTTTATTTATGAGAAGTTTTTGACAAGCTGTAATGCGGTGCTTATAGTGCCGCGCTCTTTGCTGCTATTGCAAAGAAACTATAAAGAACATACCTAGCTCTGGAAGCGCAAACATCCAGGGCGTACTTAAGGTACACCGAGAGGGCGCCGTGTATTACGAAACTATTTTTATCGTGAATCCTGATGTTTCACAGGAAAACACTGAAGAATTAACCAATGCTTTGGTTGAACGTGTTGAGAAGGCCGCTGGCCGTATTGTGAAACGCGAATATTGGGGCTCACGTCCATTGGCATACAGCATTGCCAAACGCAAACGTGGACATTATGTATTGTTGGTCACCGATGGTGAACCAGCTGCAATCCAAGCTTTGGAAGCTGCTATTCGCCTTGAAGAGCGCGTTATGCGCTTCTTAACTACCCGTTTGACTGAACTTTCAGATGCGCCATCACCATTGATGCGTCGTAAGTCTACTCCTGCTGAAGAAGCTGCATCAACAGATGAGACTGCTACAGAAGCGAAGCCTGAAGAAAGCAAATCAGAAGAAAAAGTAGAAGCTAAAACTGAAGCTGAAGCTAAAACCAAAACGACAGCCAAAACGAAAAAAACCGTAAAGGCGAAAGTAGAAGAGAAAACTGAAGCTGCTGCAAGCAGTGAAGAAGCTTCTGCCTAAAGACGATCATCTGGTTCGGCTGCAAGGTCGAGTCGATGATATTCATCAACGTTGGACCCCAGACGGAAGTTTGGCAGTGGTTGCTTCGTTGGTGATTCATAGACCGCATTTGGGCGCACAGCGTGCCAATGTTGTCGATGAACAACCTATGCCGTTGCGTGCTGTGGGTGATATGGCTGAGAAGTTGGCGAAATGCCAAGGTCAGGATATTACCGTTGAAGGCACACTTCGTCGTCGTTATTACAGCCGAGATGGCGAGCAACGATGGGGACAGGTTGAAATATGGGTAGATGTTTGCAGCCCGAAAATTTGAAATCTCAGGAGAGATGAAGATGAGTGAAGAAGTAAAAACAACTGAAACTAAAACTGCTGCTCCAGCAGCTACGGCACCAGCAGCAACAACAGATCGTCCTGCACGCCCTGCGCGTCCAGCTTCTGGCGATCGTCGTCCTGCGCGTCGTCCAGCTGGTGGTGGTCGTTTTCAACGTCGTCGTAAATTTTGTAAGTTTTGTGCAGATAAGAGCATGAACATTGATCATAAAGATCCTGTATTGTTGGGTCAGTTCATTACTGAGCGTTACAAGATTTTGCCATCACGTGTGACTGGTACATGTGCAAAACATCAACGTAGCCTAACTACCGCCATTAAACGTGCGCGTGTATTGGCGTTGTTGTCGTTTACACCATTGCATCACGACTAAGTTGCTTTACATCTTAACATTCACACACAGGTATTGTTAGGATGATGCTATGATAGAAGAACCACGTTCTTTATCACCTATCGCCAGTTTTATACTGACGAAGCACTTGGCATGTGCAGCATTGGCATTGGTTTTGTTGAGCGCGATGGTGTGGTTACCCATGCTATTTGCCTCCATCCCGATATTGGCATTGTTGTTCAGCTTTGTTGCGGTGGCATTGCATATGTTGACACCCGCATTGTTTGCGCTGATTTTTATGGGTGGTGGCATGCGTTATACCCTACAAGTGAGTGGTTTGGTGGCATTTGCAGTCATAGCATTTAGTGGTTTTAATGTGTTGTTGGGATTAATGGTTGGTTTGTTTTACTGTGTTTTACCTGCTTTGGCAGCGAATAGTTTAAGGCTGATGGGTGGCGTAAGTCGTAGTGCTTCACAACTGGCTTTGGGTATGTTTGTTGCGGTGATGGTCGCATTATTGATGGGCAGCCAATCGCAGGATTTGAGCTTACAGGGTCTTGTCGACCAGTTGTTGGCTCCGATGTTTGAAGCGGTGCAGAATGGTAGTGTGCAAGCTGGGGCAAATCAGCTTGATGAAAAGGCTTTGCAGCAGACACAGGTTTTATTGAGTTGGATTATGCCGGGTTTGATGGCATTTAGTTTGTGGATGGTGTGGTGGTCGAACGTATTGTTAGCACGAAAAGTGGCGATGCGTTATGGGTTTTACACTGGTGATACTGGAACGTTATTGTCATTACGTTTTGGTAAACCAATAGCTTATGCATTGATGTTGAGCCTTATTTTGGCAAATATTGATGCGGGTTCTGTACAATATATAGCGGTTAGCTTGGCATTGATGCTGGCTGGAGCGCTGTCTGTACAGGGTATTGCGGTAGCGCATGTGTGGTTAAAAGCACGTGGTATGCAAATGGCTATCGCGATGATGTATGTGTTGTTGTTTATATGGTTCATGATGGTGATTCCATTCATTATCTTGGGCATGTTGGATATTTGGTTTGATTATCGTCGGAATAAGA
The DNA here is from genome assembly GCA_030950865.1 of Mariprofundaceae bacterium. Classification (GTDB taxonomy): domain Bacteria; phylum Pseudomonadota; class Zetaproteobacteria; order Mariprofundales; family Mariprofundaceae. Next base: position 3,288 of record JAUZQR010000403.1, read on the forward strand.
ATCCGACACTTGGAGGATAGTGATGCAGTTGATTCTATTGGAACGTGTTGATGGTCTAGGAAATGTTGGTGATGAAGTAAATGTGAAGCCTGGTTATGGCCGCAACTTCTTATTACCACAGGAAAAGGCTATTGTTGCCAATGATGGCAACCGTAAAGTTTTTGAACGTCGCCGTACGGTGCTTGAAGCCAAGCATCAAGATGAATTGGGCAAAGCTCAAGTGACAGCTACGAAGTTGGCAGAGCTTGAATTGTCTGTGATTCGTGCAACATCGGATGGCAAAAGCCTATATGGCTCTGTAACAAGTAATGACTTGGCTGGTCTGATGGCCGATGCGGGTTATGACGTTGCACGCCGCTTTATCTTGTTAGATGAGCAAATTAAGACAGTTGGCGAACATGTGTTCCGTGTTCGTTTGCATCCAGATGTTACGGCTAGCCTGTCAATTAAGGTCGAAGCTGAAAGCCTGTAAGCTTATATGAGCTTGTATATGCGCATGGACTCTTTTAAGACTGTGACATGTTTTATAGCAGTATTAGAAGAGTCCTGCGCGTATGATTTAACCGTGAGTACCCCAATATATTTGAGTAATCCATCCCGTGGATTATAACGCCGCGCATTCAGAGTCTACCTTGCGCGAGAGGATTCCTCCCCATTCATCGGATGCGGAATGTGCCGTGTTGGGTGGCGTTATGTTGGACCCTGAATCGTTTGAACGTCTTGAAGGCATGCTTCTTTCTGAACATTTTTATATCGAAGCGAATCGTAGAATTTTTGCCTGCATAGAAGATCTTGTAAAGCGTCATCGTCCGATTGATGCCCTGACCATTAAAGATCAAATGGCCAGTAATAATGATTTAGATACCTGTGGTGGTGAAGAGTATTTGGGTAAGTTGGTAACATCTGTGCCAACGGCTTCAAATGTTCGTTATTATGCCCAAATTGTGCGTGAGCGTGCGGTATTGCGGCAATTGCTTTCTGTATGCAGTGGTGTCTCGCAAGATGTGTATGAAGATACTGCACGTGAAGTTGGTGATCACCTTGATCAAGCTGAAACGCGGGTTTTAAACGTTGCAGAAGCCTTTAATCAATCGCGCCCAACCTTTAGTAAAATCGGCAGCCTTATGGCCGAGGCCTATAATGAACTGCAAGATCGTTATAAAAATCAGCAGGCTGTTACAGGGGTTGCGACAGGTTTTAAAGACCTTGATGAACTGACCGCAGGCATGCAGCGAGGTGATTTAATTGTTGTTGCTGGCCGTCCTTCGATGGGTAAAACATCGTTTTCCATGAATTTGGCGCAAAATGCAGCAATTCGCTCCAATGAACCACAGGTTGCAGCTATTTTCTCTTTGGAAATGGGCGCAGAGCAGATTGCTATGCGTATGTTGGCTGTGGAAGCGCGTGTGGATATGGGCAATTTGCGCACAGGGCGTTTTTCGGCAGATGATTGGCGTAAGCTAGCAACAGCCAGTGGATCGTTGGCAGAAGCTGAAATCTTTATTGATGATACGCCTGCTATTTCTGTTTTAGATATTCGAGCCAAATGTCGTCGTTTAAAGCGTGATTCCAAACGCTTGGATTTGATTTTAATCGACTATTTACAGTTGATGTCTGGTCGTCCTGGCGCAGACCGTCGGGATCAAGAAATATCTGAAATTACCCGCTCATTAAAAAGCTTGGCGAAAGAGTTGGATGTGCCTGTGATTGTATTATCACAGTTGAACCGCTCCGTTGAAGGGCGCGCTGATAAACGCCCCATGATGTCTGATTTGCGGGAATCAGGCGCGATTGAGCAAGATGCCGATATTATTATGTTTCTATACCGTGATGAGGTTTATAATAAAAAGCCTGAAAATGAGGGTTTGGCAGAGTTGATTATTGCCAAGCAACGTAACGGTGCCATTGGCACGGTGAATTTAACCTTCTTGGCAAAATATACCCGTTTTGAAGATAGGGCAAAAGGCGAAACGTTTTAAGTTTTTTTATCTTCGACTTGGTTTCGAACCAATGTTAAATGCAGGCGTAAATCGTAGAGTTCTTCAGCATAGGATAAGGGTACATGCACCTTTTTTATTTCTGTTTCAATGCGGTTTAAGTCATCCAACAGTGATTCTTGAAAGCCATCCGATAATGCCGAATCAACCTTACCAAGCTCTTCATACCAGCGATAAATGCGAGAGCGAATGCGCCAACGGTATAGCGGCGGCATAATCTTAAATAATGGTAACAACAAAGCCAAAAATGGCAGTAGCATTACTTTTAGCCTGTCCACCATGTTTGCAGCCCAAAAGGGAAGAAAACGTTGTAAAAAAGGTGGTCCAGATTTATAAAAATGTTGTGCAGTAGCACTGATGGAAATACCCGAACCATAAGCAGAAGGGAATGTATCAGCATTTGAAAATAACCCAGCTTGACTATGAATGGATGCAGAAGCTTGCATCACCAGTCCTTGTAAAGCTGGGTGTAGATTGCCGCTTGCTATCAGGGTTGCTGTGCTTGCAAGCATTTGAATATCTGTAGCAGGCACATTTAACTGAAGGTTTAGGGCACCTTGTGGCAGTTTGATGGATGATAACGAATTCATTCTTCGGGTATACGCCTCGGCGCGTGTCATATTCATCAAATGAATATTTTTTTGTTGTTGTAAAGTTTGTATAACTTGGCTGTTTGCAGCAGATACAATAAAAGCCACATCAACCTGATTATTCATAAGTGCTTCTGCAGACTGCGAGGCATTGAGTGGTAATAAGGTAGCATTGTTTTCATTGATGCCATTATCTTGAAGTAGTTTGATGGTCAAAGCTTGTGTGCCACTTCCCTGCATGCCGATAGCGATGCGTTTTCCTTGTAACGCATTAAGAAAGTTCAGTTTTAACCCCTGTCGTGTAAACACCCATAGTGGCTCGAAATACATGCTTCCTAAAGATTGTAAGCTATGCTCACCCGATTGTAGTAAGCCACTTTGAACAAATGCAATATCAGCTTTGTGCTGGCGTAAGCGATGAATGTTTTCCAATGAACCTGCAGACTCTAAAACAGTGACGGTGATGCCTTGTTGTTTAAGGTAATCACGATAACGCTCTGCATAGGCATAGTAGGCTCCGCCTTTTTGCCCTGCTGAAAAAGTGAGTGTGGATGGTGGGGCAGGGTCTACAAATTGATAGGCAATCACAAAACCTATACAGGCTAAGAGTATGGCTGGGATATAAATTTTCAGTTTGTCAGTGTGCATGGAGCTAAGTTTAGAGAAAGTGAGTATAAATATCTATTCACTTGTTTGAGAGTTAATACTTTGAGGGGTTATGTAATCACTGATTCTGCAATGGCATCAGCCAAAGGGGTGCCTGCTTCAGTGAGTTGTAACTGCTGGTTATTCCAAATGAGTTTGCTGTCGTTTAACCATGGCTCAAGCTCATGCTTGAAGTAATCTGTGATGCCTTGCTCAAAGCGTTGTTTGAACCATATATTGTCAATGCCATTTTTGCGGCGTAGCCCCACCCATACAGCTTCGGCGGCAGCTTGTTGTAGACTTAGCGTTTCATCACTATTGATGGCAGAGCCTATCTGCATGGCTTGGGCAGTATATTTTTCGGGTGTGCGGGTATTGCTGTAGCGGTATGTATCACCATTATTTATATCCCACTTGCCCGATGCACCTGCGCCAATACCAATATAATCGTGATAGAGCCAATAACCATCATTATGACGGCAATATTTTTCAGGTTTGGAAAAATTGGATATTTCATAGGCCGAGTAGCCAGCGTCTGCCAAAACATTTCGCGTTTGGTGAAAGAAGTCCAATGATGTTTCATCATCGGGCAACTTGTAGGGAGAGGCGGCATGGCGTGTGGCAAGTTTGGTGTGTGGCTCGACGGTAAGTTGATAACAAGATAGGTGTTCTGGGTCGAATTGTAGGGCAGCATTTAATGTTTGTTGCCATTGCTCTAAACTTTGTTGGGGCAGTCCATACATAAAGTCCAAGTTGATATTGTTAAAACCCGCGCTGCGTGCTGCATCAAAGGCTTTGTATACTTCATTACTATTGTGGATGCGCTCTAACCATTGCAGTTCATTGTGACTCAAACTTTGCACACCCATAGAGAGTCGATTGATACCCGCCTGATAAAATCCTTGAAATGCTTGCATATCAACGGTTCCAGGGTTGGCTTCCAGTGTTATTTCAAGATTTTTTTCAAAGCCAAATAGGCTTTGTGCATGCTCTAAGACTTTGGTAATCAAGCTTGCAGGGGCAAGGGATGGCGTACCACCACCGAAGAAAATACTGTGTAATCTACGGTTT
>JAUZQR010000404.1 GCA_030950865.1 Mariprofundaceae bacterium
CCAGGTTAGCCAAAAATCGTCTCCACACCCTCTCGCCTTAGGCATTCCACAAGGATTTCAGCACCAGTCAGTTTCATTATTTTGCCTTATAAATATGAATGGATTTGGCGTTTGTTTGCCCGTAAAAGAAGCTAACCGACAGCCAGAAAAGGTATGCGAGCATAGGATTTGTGCGGAATAAGTCAAGAATGACAACAAAACATCAATGATGCTTTGCATCAGGAATCGCAATGGCTAGCTTTGCTGAAAAATAGATATTGAAGTCTTCTCGCATTAGGCGTTGAATGGTGTTGTGGCTTGGATGCAGACTTCATGGACATCCAGAAAGAGGTTTATATGAATCATTTACAAGAAGTTATCGAAAAAGCTTGGGATACCCGTAATGATTGGGATATGCACAATGTTGACCCTGAAATTCGTGAAGCGGTCATGCGCGCTATTGATTTACTGGATAATGGCGGCATTCGTGTTGCAGAAAAGGGTTCCGATGGTGTTTGGAAGACCAATGAGTGGATGAAAAAAGCCGTGTTATTGTTCTTTAAACTGCACGATAACGAAGTGATTCATGGTGGCGATACGGTTTATTACGATAAAGTACCACAGAAATTCGCCAATTGGGGTGAAGATATGTTCCGTAAGGGTGGCATGCGTGTGGTTCCCCCTGCAACGGTGCGTAAAGGCTCTTATATCGCACCGAAAGTGGTGTTGATGCCGTCGTATGTGAATATTGGCGCGTATGTCGATGAAGGAACCATGGTGGATACATGGTCAACTGTGGGTTCATGTGCGCAAATTGGTAAGAATGTACATTTATCTGGTGGTGTTGGTATTGGCGGTGTGTTGGAACCACTACAAGCGACACCAACGATTATTGAAGACAATTGTTTTATTGGAGCCCGCTCTGAAATCGTTGAAGGTGTGATTGTGCGCGAGGGTTCAGTGATTTCTATGGGTGTTTATATTGGGAAATCAACCCGTATTATTGATCGTGCAACAGGCAAAGTATTCTACGGCGAAGTACCACCATATTCAGTTGTTGTTTCAGGTTCTATGCCAGGCGCATCAGGTGGTCCAAACTTGTATTGCGCAGTAATTGTAAAAACAGTTGATGAAAAGACACGTTCTAAGACTGGTATCACTGAATTGCTTCGCGAGTAATTTTTTTGATAGTGGTTACAGTAGTAGATAACTACAAACCACTCCCTCTGTATTAAGAAGATTAAAGGTATTATCCACATTATTTGATTGCTTTTTTCCTGTCATTTGCAATGACTGCATGTACCCACATGTTTGCAAAGATATTGATTCATAGCGTTTTTTTAGATTAGAGAAGGCTTCTTTTGAGTTGTTCGGCTAATTGACGCAAAGCCCGCCCACGATGGGAAACGGAGGCTTTTTCTTCTGGGCTTGCATTGGCAAATGCCTTGTCCAATTCAGGGCAAAAAAACAAAGGGTCATAACCAAAGCCTGAATCACCGACTGCCTTCTCTAATATTTTCCCATCAACTTGGGCTTCATAGCTTAAAGGCATGGAACTATCAGGGTATGCCAAATGCAAAGCACAGGTGAAATGGGCGCTGCGATTGTCTTTACCGTTCAATAGCTCCAGCAACTTGGCATTATTCTCGCTATCTGTAGCAGTTTCTCCTGCGAAACGCGCCGAATAAATGCCTGGCGCACCGTTTAAAACATCGACACATAAACCTGAATCATCGGCGAGTGCAGGCAGGTTATTCGCCTTAGCAAAGGCTTCGGCCTTTTTGCAAGCATTGCCCGCAAAGCTATCTGCATCTTCTTCGACATGCACAAAAGCTGTGGCATTGGCAATCACAATTTCAATACCTAAACCACCAAGTATATTTGCAATTTCTTGGCGTTTTTTAGCGTTGTTGCTGGCAATGATAAGCTTGTTTAACATTTAATGACTTCCAGTTATTTGTTTTCTAACCACTCTTTTAACTGCGCAGGATTGCCTGAAAATTTACGACCATCACCAGAGATGATGGTTGGCGTGCCATTAATGCCTAATTTTGTTGCCAATGCGATATTGGCTGCAATCGGTGTATCACATGTTGCTTTGGGCAGGGTTTTACCTTCCAGCATGACTTGCAACATGGCATCGTGTTGATTTTCTGCGCACCAAATGGATTCGGTCTTTGCACGTGCATTGGGGTGAATGCTTTCTAAAGGAAATAAAAAGGTATAAAATTTGATGCCTGTTGCTCCTTTTAAGCTGACTTCCAATTTTTTGCAATAAGGGCATTCTGGGTCTGTGAAAATTGCTACGGGTAAGCCGTTGGGATCTCCTGATACAATAGCTTGATTTAATGGTAAAGATGACCAGTCAATTTTGTTGATTTCTTGTAGGCGTTGAGCGGTTAAATCTTTTCGTTGAGCAGTATCAAAAATATGACCACTGGCGATTAAATATTTTCCTGTACGGTCGGAATAAAAAATTTGACCACCCACCTTTAATTCATAAAGCCCAGCAATAGGGGATGGGCGAATAGCATCAATGGGTAATGAAGGAATATTTTCTCGAATTTGTTTGGCTGTCGCAGGTGCAATATTAACGCTATCAGCTGCCCATGCAGTGCCACTTATCAAACCCATCAACAATATGATTGCAAAACGCATAACGAACTCCTTGAATAACTTCTATGCCGCAGCATGTCGGGAGTCTGCTTAAGCTTCAAGCATCAATTGTGCTCTGCATGAGCGATTTCTCCGATATTTTGGATATGTTCGCGGGAAAATAATTCCAAAAGTTGATTAGTCCATGATTTCTGTTGCCAATTTTGCATGCCGATACGACCCGTAATAACCTTGCCATGTTCATCAATTAGAATCGTAGTGGGTAAGCCGCGCACGCCCATGCGTCCTGATTGTGAGCTGTCGGTCAATAAAGCTGGTAAATTGATATGATGCTGCTGCAAGAATACTTGAGCTGTTTCCAAGTCGTTATCTAGAGATACGGGTAATACCTTTACTTCTGGGTGCTCTTTTAACCATGCCGACATTTCAGGCATTTCAGCCACACATGGCGGGCACCAAGATGCCCAGAAATGTACAACAATAGGTTGCCCTTGATAGGCTTCGGAGAGACTAAATAACTCACCTTTATTATTCATCCATTTGAAATCGGCAGCCTGTGCAGAGGTTAATAAAAATAATGAAGCAATAAACCCCAAGAATATTTTTTTCATCATCAAAACTCCAATATACTGTGTTTACGGGTTTGTCGTAGCAAAACTCAAAACCTTGCAGTAGATGTTACCATGTAAAAGGCAATGCGTTTATTGCTTTTTAGGGAAAGATCTTAGACAGCTAATGATATGCTGCACGACTTCCGTGCCGCTGCTAAAGCGTGCTTCAACATCTTTTGCTAGCAACTTATCAATCAGTGTTACTACAGGGCCTGGCAAGTCAGCTTTATGTTGCCGTATATCGCGGTGTGGCTCATTGGTAATTTGAAACATGAGCGTTGCCATAGAATCGCCATGAAAAGGGCGAGTGCCAGTGAGCATCTCATACAGCATTACACCGAGAGAAAATAAGTCAGAGCGCCCATCCACATGTTTTCCTGCAAGTTGCTCTGGAGACATATATGATGGTGTTCCTAATATAACGCCTGTTTTAGTTTTGCTTGAGGCAGTAACGCAGGCAATGCCAAAATCGGTTACTTTGATGGTTTTATCAGTCTGCATCATAATATTTGCAGGCTTAATATCACGATGTACTACGCCTTGTTTGTGCGCATAGTCCAATGCTTGTGCAACTTTGCCTACAATCTTGAGCGTAGCAATGGCTGGAAGTAATCGGTTTGCTTTGGTGTATTGGGATAAGTCTGTTCCTGATAGTAACTCCATAGCAATATAGGCTAGATCATGCTCCTCACCAGCATCATAAATGGTTACGATATTAGGGTGATTTAATTGCCCTGCTGTTTCTGCTTCACGAAAAAATCGTTTGGTTGCTTCTTCTAATTCATCTGCCTCAAATTCCATGGATAAAGCCAGTGTTTTGATAGCCACATTACGGTTAATTTTAGGGTCACGCCCGTGATAGACAATTCCCATAGCACCTTTGCCAAGCTCTTTTAATATTTCATAGCGCCCGAGTGTGGGGTTGCTGCCATAGGTCATAAGCGATTGCATTGTGCCACCTGATGTTCGAATACCAGACTTCATGGCTTTATAAGTGTTTTTTGCACGCTCTAATCTAGCTTGAGAGTCCTTATAATTTGGGGCATGCGCAATGATATAGGCATAAACATCACCTGCTTTATCGAATTGGCGTTGACGTTCAAAATCGAAAGCCAGACTGTACAGTGTTGTCAGGATATCTTCGTTGACAGGGCATTGGCAAAACTTTTCAAAAGCCATGTCCAACATATTTTGACTTTGAAAAGAAAGCCCTAACATTTTGTTTGCCTCGACAGAATCCACCTGAATTTTTTGCCGCTCACCTTCGGAAGTAAAATAGCGCTTTGTGGTTAAAACAAGGTGACCTAAAAGCAATAGAATCACCACATTCATATTTTGTACCCATACTGCATAGTTCGTTAGAAGTATAAATTCTGTACCAAGAAGCCCGATTAAAAGCACTACGGATAATGCCGCACCAGTGCCAGGACCTAAGCGTGGAAGCAGTATAATGAGATACAACCCTACGATAATCCAGCAGCTTACTTCTACCCAGAAGGATGTGTTTGAGTGGATAAAATATTTTTCATTTAACAGGCTGCTTAATGTGTTTGCTTGTAATACCACACCTGTCATTCCATCATTGATAGGTGTCACGAAACGCTCTCCCATACCTGATGCTGTTGCGCCAATTAAGACGATTTTATCTTTAAATATACTTGCTGAAATTTTATTCGAATAAACATCATAAAAAGAATACTGTTTAAATGCAGGTCTTCCTGAATGAGACGGATAAAATGCAGGGTGAAAAAGCATGCCGTTATTGGTATGAATATTGATGTTTCCAAATTGTATTTCTTTATCGGAATTTACGATGACATCTTTCATCTTCAGTTGCTGCGCTTTTACGGCAAGTGCCAATGACATAGATGGATAAGCTTGCTTGCCATACATAATAAGTAGTGGCTCTGAGCGTACGATACCATCTTCTTTATACACATTGAGGTGTCCCATGGCTGCTGCTGCTTGTGCCAATTCAGTAAATGGATAACGCATTTCCGAGGCATTTAACAAGGCGGAGTTTTCTATTGAGCTACTAATATTGGCGATGCTTAGTGCTTTGATAAAATTGGGTAAAGGTTTCTTAGAATGAGCATCAGAGCCGCTCAATTCAAATGAAATAGGCATGATAACATTGCCAGTTTTTTTTACG
>JAUZQR010000405.1 GCA_030950865.1 Mariprofundaceae bacterium
GCTTGCTGGTTCTGCTCAGGCGAAAGAATGCGTGTATATCAATTCTTATCATGCGGGTTATGCCTGGAGTGATAAAATTGAAGCTACGATAAAAGATAAATTGCAAGGGCATTGCAATATGCATATTTTTCGTATGGATACCAAGCGCCATACATCTGAGGCATTTGGTCATCAAAAGGCTTTAGAAGCCAAAGCTTTGATTGAAAAAATAAAGCCTGATGTGGTGATTGCATCTGATGATAATGCCTCCAAATACTTGGTTGCTCCTTACTATAAAAATAGCACTATTCCTTTTGTATTTTGTGGTATTAATTGGACCGCCAAGGCTTATGGTTACCCCTATGATAATGCCACAGGCATGATTGAAGTGTCTCCGATTAAAGCACTCTTGCATGAGGCACGTTTGGCAGTTGGGAATGTAAAACGAGTCGCATTTATTGCTACCAAGGGTGTGCGAACCGATGAGAAAGAATTTATTTGGATGTCTCGTATGTATGGCAGGGAAGGGATTACTGTGATTCCTTTTTATGTGGATAGTATGAAAATGTGGAAAGAAGCATACGTTGAAGCTCAAAGCAGTGATTTTATTGTGCTTAATAATATTGCAGGTATTGCAGATTGGGATAAAAAGAAGATTGTTGATTATGTCACACATCACGCTAATAAGCTGACTGTAACAACCTATGACTTTATGACTCCTTATACCATGCTTGCCATGACAAAACTTGCAGAAGAGCAAGGCGAGTGGGCAAGTGATGTTGCACTTCATATTTTGGTTGGTGATAGTCCCAAAGATATTCCTGTTGTAGCCAATCGGCGTTATAACTTATATACCAACAAGAGGATTCTTGACGCTAGCCCTGTGCAGCTTTCAGATCGCCTTTATTTTAAGGCAATTAAGGTACAATAATGAAACTCAATGAAACAGGTATCTGGCTGGGTGGCGGTGCGGGTTTATTACTGACGGTTGCAATAACATTCTCAAGCTTTCTATATCTTAACCAAGCTGAACGCAGTGAATTTCAAGAGAAAACAGCACAAGTTGAGCAGAAACTTGCAAGCTACCTGGATAATGTAAAAGAAAGTATTCGCTTTACGGTTACAACACTTAATTTATCTCTAAACCCGCAATATGTTCAGCTTGCAACGGACTATGCCGATGTTGTTGTATATGCACCCATGCTAAAACACGCACAACGCCATGAGTTTGTAGGGCGTATGCGTGAAGATGG
>JAUZQR010000406.1 GCA_030950865.1 Mariprofundaceae bacterium
AAACAAGTCATAGCGGAAGTAGAAACATTATTTGATCACCCGTTAAAGCAGTATATGATTTTCAAAGAGTTTGAAGAAAAGGTTGAGAAACGTGAAGTTGATGATTTACCCGATAAGTTTGCAGACAATAAACATGCTCAAGCCTATTACGGCGTTCTAAAAATAGTTGTTGGTGAAAACTTGTCTTCTATAGATGAAGAACTGTCTGATCGATGGGTGGCGCTTTCTTTTAAAGTAGATGAAATTATTACCAACGCGATAGCTGAACACTCAATCAATCCCCAGAATATTGAATCTGAAATCAGGAAAAATCTTCTTCCTATGCTCTTTGGTGAATGTAAAAAGGGTGGCTTTGGAATGGCTCAGGCTAAGGCTATGATTGAGAAAATCGTACAGATCGTGCGTGTGGGTTTGAATCAGGTATGAGTATTCTGGCTGTACAAGAAAATGGTTCAATACAATATGGCGATACGTTTATAAATTTTTCCATTGAGCCTAGAGCAACTGATATACCCAAAGTATTAATAAAGGTTTATCCAAATTGTCGTGTTGTGGCACTTGCTCCACCCATGGCATCGTATGAAGATATTTTGCAGGCAATGAAGAAAAGAGCGCGTTGGGTTTGTAAACAGATGCGTTACTTTGACCAACAGCGTGAAAATATTCTCCCACGTCATTATGTCAGTGGTGAAAGTCATTTCTATCTTGGGCGCAGACACATGTTAAAGGTGAAAGATAACTCTCATAACTCTGCCAAAGTAAAATTGCTAAGAGGCGTTCTGGAGGTTCAAGGACAAAAGTTAAATCCTGATAAAACGAAAGCGATGCTTTTTGATTGGTATAGAGTTCGTGCAAAAGAGGTTTTTGATCGACGATTGGAAGAAGTAATTTCAAAAACATTATGGGTAAATGAAAAGCCATCTATAAGGCTTCTTTCTATGCAAACTCAATGGGGGAGTTGTTCACCAAAGGGGCAGTTGATGATCAATCCACATTTAGTGAAAGCACCGAGAGAGTGTATTGATTATGTATTATTACATGAGCTTTGCCATATAGCAGAACACAATCACAGTGAGCAGTTTTATCGACTAATGAAGCAAGTTATGCCTCATTGGAAAAAGGTTAAAGAACGCCTTGATGGGATGGCGTATTTTTATTTGAATGATACTTAGGAACGTGCATGAAACAAACTCCCGATTTCTAACTTGTCTTTTTATAGTGGACCCCGCTGTCAAGACCATTTTCTCCAAATAATAAGGAGAAATATTTAACACTTTCATAAAAAATGTACTTCATTTGGAGTTTGATAACCCAAGCTTTGATGTAACCTCTCTTGATTATAAAACTTAAAATAATGTTTTAGTCCAGAAGAGGTCAGTGCATGGCGGGGAAACCGTACCTTTGGTTTGTCTTGAGCGCAAAACACATGAGATAAGTCAATATAAGGCTAAACTATACATCTTTAGTAGTTTAGCCTTATATTGACTTTTAGTTATTTATAGTATAGATTTATCTAAACCAACAATGATATAGATTAGAGAGTAAGGTCTTCCTGTGGGCATCGAAGCGGTTGTTTTAAAACAATATCAGAACAAGGTAAATCAAACTTTAAAACAGTTTGGTAGCTATGTCATGCCTACGTCTGAGGGATGGCTTAAAACAGTTCGCAAAGCCCTTGGCATGTCTGGTTCACAATTGGCGAAACGCCTTGGCGTTACTAAGGGGCGGGTTTCTCAAGCGGAATCTGCTGAGCTATCAGGAAGTGCTACGCTTAAAAGTATGCAATCCATGGCACACGCCATGGATTGCCGCTTTGTGTATGCGGTCATTCCTGAAAAAGAGATTGAAAGCATGATCAGGGATCGAGCTATTTTAAAGGCAAAAGAACAGATCAAGGCGGCCTCCACGCAGATGGCACTTGAAGCGCAGGCACTCAGTAATGAGCAACTTGCCGTTGAAGTTGATCGTCTTGCCTCTGAGATTATCGAGAAAATGCCCTCTGATTTATGGAATGATGAATGAGTAGCGGGTTAAGTGAACCAGATGGTGCAATGCCCCTTAATCCTGGTGAGATGGAAGGGCTACGCTTTACTCATATTGCAACCAGAGGCGAGCTTGATCAGTTAGAGCAAGCCAATATCGTCGAAGGCTTGCAGTGGCTAAAAAAACAAAAGAACACGGATATTTTAAGTGAAGGGTTTGTGCGTGATCTGCATAAACGGTTATTTGGGAAAATCTGGAAATGGGCAGGCACGTTTCGTAAAACAGAAAAGAACATCGGTGTTGATCCGATCCAGATAGCCATTCAATTGCGCCAACTTTTAGATGATGCGCGCTACTGGATAGAACATGAAACCTATCCGCCAATGGAGCTTGCCGCGCGCTTTCATCACAAATTGGTGCTGATCCACCCATTTCCAAATGGAAATGGTCGCCATGCACGTATAATGGCGGATGCAATACTCACTAAGCTTATGGGTG
>JAUZQR010000407.1 GCA_030950865.1 Mariprofundaceae bacterium
ATTGTCGCAGTACAACCAGGGCCTGTGGTGGTGCAATTTGAGTTGGAGCCATTGGCAGGAACCAAGGTATCAAAGGTTGTTTCATTGCAAGATGATTTGGCGCGCTCGATGTCAGCCATCAGTGTGCGTGTGGCAGGTAATATTCCTGGTAAAAATGTGATTGGTATTGAATTGCCAAATGAATCGCGGGAAATGGTGGTGTTGCATGATGTCATTTCCAGCACCGCATTTTCTGACAAAAAGAAAATTCTTCCGCTTGCTTTGGGTGTGGATATTGCAGGTCAGTCGGTGGTGGTGGACTTAGCAAAAATGCCGCATTTATTAGTGGCTGGTACTACTGGTTCGGGAAAATCGGTATCGGTGAATACTATGATTTGTTCTATGCTTATGGCGCATACACCCAAAACATTGCGCTTGATTATGGTTGATCCGAAAATGTTGGAACTATCCATGTATGATGATATTCCGCATTTATTGGTGCCCGTGGTGACCAGCCCACACAAAGCCAATAAAGCACTGGCATGGGCTGTATTTGAAATGGAGCGGCGTTATAAGCTTATGTCAGAAGCCAGGGTTCGTAATCTTGATAGTTATAACAAACAGGTAAGCAAGCAAGAAGATGGTGAAACACTGCCGCTGATTGTGATTATTATTGATGAATTGGCTGATTTGATGATGGTGGCAGGTAAAGAAGTGGAGCTGTCGATTTGTCGCTTGGCGCAAAAAGCACGTGCTGCGGGCTTGCATCTTATTTTGGCGACGCAGCGCCCCAGTGTTGATGTGATTACGGGTTTGATTAAAGCCAATTTGCCGAGTCGCTTGGCATTTAAAGTATCATCAAAAATTGATTCACGTACGATTTTGGATCAGATGGGAGCCGAGCAACTATTGGGTATGGGTGATTCGTTGCTGATGTCTGGAAGCACAGATTTGAAACGTGTGCATGGCGCATTTGTGGATGATGATGAAGTGCTTGCTTTGGTGGAGTATTTGAAAACACAGGGCGCACCTGATTATAAAGATGAAGTCTTTAGCATGAGTTTGGATGATGGTGAAGATGCTGTGGGTGATGGGCTTGGTGGTAGTGAGAAAGATGAAAAGTATGATGAAGCTGCTGCACTGGTGATTGAAAAGGACAAGTGTTCGGTATCCATGGTACAACGCTATTTACGTATTGGTTATAACCGTGCCAGCCGTATTGTTGAACAGATGGAAGAAGATGGGCTGGTAACACCACCAGGCTCTGGCGGCATACGTAAGGTGCTAGGTGGGCGTGAAGGCGGGGTGTTTGAATGAAACACGTAGCACTGTTGTTTATGTTACTTTTATCGACCTCGGCGTGGGCAGAATCTTCATCCATGGCAGCATCAGAGACATTGCCTGTACCCTTAAAACAGGGTTTACAGCGTTTGGCGGAGTTGTCAGGTTTTTCATGTAAATTTGAGCAGAGCATTTTTTATAGTGATGGAAGTAAGCAGGTTTACAATGGTACGTTAGCGGTTGCTAAGGGTGGTCATTTTCGTTGGCAATATATCAAACCCTACGAGCAATTGTATATTAGTAATGGTGATGGCATCTGGCTGTATGAACCAGATTTGATGCAAGCACAATGGTTGCAATCAATCAGTGCTGTTGATCCAGTTGCGATGCGTCTGTTAGAAGGACGGGTAACGGCTAAAGAAGTGCATGTATTGGATGCTACTGCTGGTGTATATCATCTGCGTATTGGTGATGGGGATGAGGCTGCGGAATTGTGGTTGGCATTGCATGAAAAGGGTATGCCTGTGTGGTTTGAAACGCGGGATAGTTTGGATAACCGTAATCGTATGCGATTATTATCCATTGATGAGCATATGCCTGATGCAAGTTTATTTGAATTTGAAATTCCAGATGGTGTTGATGCTATTGATGCCAATGGTAATATAATGGAGATAAAGTAATGAAACGTTTGTTTGCAGTAGCAGGATTGTTGTGTGTGTGGGGAAGTGGAACAATATCAAGCCAAGCGGCGGGTTTTGCCAATAATGACTTTTCAGCATCGGGTGTGGGTGTTGCCAATGCCATGGTCGCAGGTGTGGCTGATGTAACAGCGGCATCCTATAATCCTGCAGCGATTGCATGGTTGGATGGCGGTGTGTATGTAGAAGGTGATTTTGCATCACGTAGCCGAAACTCATCGGTAAAGTTGCCTTCTGGCGCGATTCAACCCAATACTGGCAGCGCTAGGAATGCTAGCACGCTTCATGCAGCGTGGATGTCACATGATAGTGATATTGGTGTTTCTTTTGCATTTACACAGCCATTTGAGGGTGAGAATGTTTGGGCAGGTAATCGAACATCTATTAAAACAGATCGTTTATCATTGGACTTGGTTTATGCTCTAAGTAGCACGTTGGCTGTTGCACATGGTATTGATGTGTATCGAACTACAATCAATATGACACAAGGAGCTGCTTCTTTTACAGGCAAAGATAAAGCCAGTTTCGGTGTTAATGTCGGAGTAAATTGGAAGCCTGCACCGTTGTGGCAAGTAGGTATGATGCTGCGCTCAGGCACCAAAGCAAAGGTAAAATCTGGCAGTCAACAGGTTGATTTAAGGTTGCCAGAACAAGTCACATTGGGCGTATCATATGATATGTCGGATGCATTGCGCTTAGAGGCAGACCTTGCTTATGAACGTTGGTCTCGTTTGAAGAATCTCGATGTAAGCGGAAGCACCATTAGGAATGCCACTGACTTAAAGGATACATTGGCACTTAAGACGGGTGTCACATGGTATTGGTTACCTGATACAACGCTTCGTTTTGGTTATGCTTATGAACAGGGGGCGAATCGTGCATCAGCATTTCAGCAAGCGATTGCAGACCAGTCTGGGCACCGTTTAAGTCTTGGTGCTGGTGGTGATGTGTTTGGTGCGCATGTGGATGTGGCATATGCTTATACTTTTCATGCCAAGCAGTCGGTTACAGCACCTGTAGCGGGAGAATATCGTGACCGTAAACAAGCGCTAATGATTTCATTGTCGAAGGCATTTTAAGCTGACTTCTACGGTCTCATTGTTTCCAGAAGCAAAGTCTGGCACGTCACAGCTTGATGTGCCGCTTGCTTACCGTTTGCGCCCTAGCTGTTTGCAAGATGTGCAGGGGCAAGATGAATTAACGGATGAAGGTTCGTGGTTCGCCACAGCAATGAGGGAGGGACGTGCTGTATCGTGTGTTTTTTGGGGTCCACCAGGAGTTGGAAAAACAACGCTAGCAACACTGATGGCAGAAGCGGCAAACATGCCATTTGCACATCTATCAGCCGTTTCAGCAGGGAAAAAAGAAGTGCAGGAAATAGTGAATAAAGCTAAGGGTGAAAATCGCTCTTATGTGTTGTTTTTGGATGAAATTCACCGTTTTAATAAAGCACAGCAAGATGTGTTGTTACCTTATATCGAAGATGGCACATTGGTTCTGGTGGGTGCAACCACTGAAAA
>JAUZQR010000408.1 GCA_030950865.1 Mariprofundaceae bacterium
ACAATGACTTCTTTGCCAAGAAAGGCTGCTGTACCACAAGAGCCAGCACATGCGCCAATCTCTGCGCCATCAATGGCTTGAGAATATGTTTGTGGCAAGCTGGGAGAAGCGCCGTGAAACAATTGCTGCCCTTGTAATTTCAAAATAGAAGAGCGCATATGTGGGTATTTATTTTCATGCATGATACAGACAGCATGATAAACATCACTGGCGACGACTCCAGATGCGACCATACTAAGGATATTTGATGTTTGTTGTTTAAAATGCTCAGCTTTTTTATGATGGGTGACATCATTGGCGACCATTAAAATAGAAGGCTTGCCTTCGTAATCAACAGGTTTTACGGACACATCAACGTAAATTATATCACCATTTTTATCGAGAAAACGCTCGTCTAAATCATCATAGTGCGTGCCATTGGCATACATATCTTCAATACGCGCCATAATTTTAGGTAAATCATCGGGGTGAATAAAATTACGAATATCAAGTCCAATAAAGTCTTCAACATGTGAAAATCCAGCTTTTTTAGCGGCATATGGGTTGGCGTATAAAATAATCCCTTTATGATGTACGAGAATGCCTGAGTGACCCATGAGCACCAAGTCAGAAGATTTGAGTGTGAGGTTGCGCTCTTGGTTCATAAAGTCAGATGACCCATACCAAGCTTGGAAGTGAATATCCAAGATGAGGCATCAGGCGCAGCATTGAAAACATTAGCTCAGCTTTTGCATTCATATTTCACAGCCCTCCTCCTCTAAAGTTCAATTATAGATCAAACTGCTTTCATGAGCTATTTTTTCGACTTCTGCTCATTTAAAAAAACAGCCAACGGTTTGTCGTAATACACCACATGCTTGAGCAGCCAATCTTTAATCGTTTGCAGTAGAAATAGGCCATTACCTTTTTGCACCTCTTGGGCAAGCCGCTGAACTTGGGCTATCAATGCCTTATGAACAAGGTCATGTTTGTGCATTTCTGGATAAGAAGAAGCCTCCATCAGCTTATGTTCGTGTTCAAAATGAGAAACTGTATAGTTAGCAAGTTCCTCAAACAGGTGTCCGATAGCATCGTTATCTGCACCTTCCAGAATGGCATAATTAAGATGATTCACCAAGCGTACAATTTCTATATGTTCATCATCAATGTCATGCCAACCGACAAGGTGGTCGTCATCGAGAATAATCCACTCTCTGGGGTTATTGGCTGAAAATGGATCCGCAGAACTAAAGGTAAAGGTGTTTTTTCCGTTCGATTTACTCTCATACATGGCAACATCAGCAGTCGCTAAAAGTGTATCCATCTCTGTAGCGTTTTGAGGGTACACGCTAATGCCTATGCTTACGCCTATGTTACACTTTTGATTGGACGAAAGTTGAATGTCTAAAGCAAGCGCATCAATCAACTTCTTTGCAACAATGTCTGCTGTATCTGGGGTGGGTAGACCATCAATAATAACGGCAAACTCATCGCCGCCCATGCGAGCAAGTGTATCCACATCACGAATAGACTTTAGCCAACGCTCAGCAACGGTGACCAATACATGGTCTCCTGCTTCATGCCCATAGATGTCATTGGCTTCCTTAAATCCATCGAGATCAAGAAACAATACAGCAGCATATTGATTATTCCGTTTTGATTTTAAGAGGACTTTTGATAAACGATCAAAAAATAGAGAGCGATTGGGTAAATCAGTTAAACGGTCAAAGTTAGCGCTATGCCACACTACTTCCTCTGCTTGTTTACGTTTTCTAATATCCCTGCCGATGCTAATAATGTATTCTGGGTTTCCTTTTTTATCAACTACGGCTGAGAGGCTGTATTCAGTTAGAACTTTGTGACCATCTTTGCAGATTAGTTCCATCTCGAACGTGCTTTTTTCACCTTTAAAAACTTTCTGCATAATGCTTTCAAAATGTTTTAAATCTGCAGGGCTATAATACGATGCAGGCGCAGGCAACACTGCAATCTCCTCATCCGAGTATCCCGAGATGTCTCTGAAGGCATTGTTCCACCGTATGGGCTTGCCAGTAGCTGCATCAAAGAGAAAGAATGTATCTGCTTGTGTATTCAATGCTGTGTCGATGAGCTTTTTCATCTGATGCAATTCATCTTGCGTTTGTTTTAGCTTGGTAATATCGCGTGCAATGCCAAACAATCCAATGATTTCACCATTATCATTATGAACAGGGAATTTTCGGTTATCCACCCAGCCTTCTACCCCATCAACGGTCAGGGTTTTCTGAATCTCTTTAGCTATAGGGGTATTTGAATAAATTTGTTTTTCTAAGCTGTAATAAATATCGGCATACTCTTCAGGAAATACATCA
Source organism: Mariprofundaceae bacterium (assembly GCA_030950865.1). Lineage (GTDB taxonomy): Bacteria > Pseudomonadota > Zetaproteobacteria > Mariprofundales > Mariprofundaceae. The sequence continues at coordinate 2,331 of JAUZQR010000408.1, forward strand.
TAATCTGTTTTACCTAGAAAGTCAGTCCACTTATGCACAGATTTGCATAATGCTAATAAAGTTTTACTTGCGCCAGTAAACACATGATTTGCATCTTTAAAATAAACATAATCCGTTGTATTTTCCATCATG
>JAUZQR010000409.1 GCA_030950865.1 Mariprofundaceae bacterium
AACAAGTAAATCAGCACCCCTATAAAACATACTGTAACTTTTCAGATTGCCGCTAATTTTTTCAACAATTCAGAAGGAAATTACGGGACAGTTTACTAAACACTGGTAAAGGGAACGCTATCCTTTAAAATCTCAATCATGTGCAACATCATCCTTGGCGTTGCCTTGCATCAAGCAGCAAACCCAATATATCCGCCAATAAGTTCGCCAATACATAAAACACCGCGATAATTAGCACGCAGCCTTGCACCAAGGGGTAATCACGCCGTTGAATCGCTTCAATCGTTAGCAATCCCAAGCCAGGCCAATCAAACACTGTTTCGGTAATCACTGCCCCGCCCAATACCGCGCCCAATTGCAATGCAAACATGGTAATGACAGGAATCGCAGCAATGCGTGCCGCATGTCGCCACCAAATACTTCGCTCAGACACACCAAATGCACGCACAGTACGAATTGAATCCATCGACATTGCTTCCAACCAACTTGAACGTGCCATACGCGATAACATGGCAGCAAGTGCAGTTCCCAACGTAATTGCTGGCAAAACCAAGCTCCCTGGTTGACCCATACCTGATACAGGCAACCAGCCCAGAGTCACAGAAAAAAGCAGCATTAACATCGGTCCCAACCAAAAATTCGGAATGGATACACCCAACAAAGAAAAACTCATCGCCGCTGTATCTTGGGCTTTGCCAGCATGTCTTGCTGCCCAGTAACCCAAGGGCAATGCCAAACAAACAGCCAATAACAAACTTACCGCTGCAAGCTCAGCTGTCGCAGCAAGACGCTCTGAAATACGCGTCAGAACATCGCGTTGATCAATAATACTTGCGCCCCAATCACCGCTGACAAGTCCATAAAGGTAATGAATATATTGTTGAAAGACTGGCTCATCCAAGTGCAAAGCATGGCGCATCGCCTCACGATCTGCTGCCAGTGCAGTTTCACCCAGCAATGCATCCACAGGATCACCTGGAACCAAGTGCAACAAAAAGAATACCAAAGTCACCACGCCCAATAAGGTCGGAATCGCTTGCAATAGGCGCAGTGCAATGACGCTCACTAAATTCATGCCCCTAAGCTATCCATCTTACACACTGAATTCACCCGCCAAATAGGGATTAAGCACCGCCTATCTAGCTAAATACGTGATTATGTGTTATAAAACACAGGAACAAACCGTTACTTGCTCTATATTACGCGATAGAATCGCCACCAATATAGGACAGTAAGCTACTTGGAGAGAACATGAAGGTCGTTGTTGCAGCACTTTATCATTTTGCCACCTTGGATGACTACAAGGATATTCGTCAGCCTATACAAGATTTCTGTGACGAATATGGACTCAAAGGCTCGTTACTTTTGGCATATGAGGGCATTAACGGAACAGTCGCGGGTAGTCGTGAAGGCATTAATGCGCTCTTACAGTTTTTACGCGATGATGACAGGCTACAAGGCTTGGAACATAAAGAATCCTTTGCTTCAGAGTTGCCTTTTTACCGCATGAAAGTGAAACTTAAAAAAGAGATTGTTACGCTTGGCGTGGAAGGTGTTGACCCCAATGTGTGTGTGGGAACCTATATCGAAGCACAACAATGGAATGATGTCATTTCTGACCCTAATGTTTTAGTTCTAGATACCCGCAATGATTACGAATATGAAATAGGCACATTCAAAGGTGCTATTGACCCTAAAACCGATACCTTTCGCGAATTTCCTGCTTATGTCGAAAAAAACTGTGACCCGAAAGAGCATAAAAAAGTCGCCATGTTTTGCACCGGTGGCATTCGCTGCGAAAAGGCTTCTGCTTATATGCTTAAACAAGGCTATGAAGAAGTCTTTCACCTCAAAGGCGGTATTTTAAAGTACCTCGAAGAAGTTCCAGAAGAAGAAAGTCTGTGGCAGGGCGAATGTTATGTGTTTGATGATCGCGTTGCTGTTCTGCACGGTCTCAAAGAAGGTAGTTATAGCCTTTGCCGTGGTTGTCGTTGGCCTTTGCATGAAAACGATAAACAGTCCGAACATTATGAAGACGGGATTTGCTGCGAACGTTGTTATGATGTTTTAACACCTGAAAAGCGTGCGCGCCTTGAAGAACGAGAAAAGCAAACCCGCTTGGCAGCAGAGCGTGGTGAAGAACACCTGGGCATGTCCATCAAAGATGCACAACGCAAAAAAGTAGAATCTAGGCATGCATTGGGCGCAAAAGTGCCTAAATATTTAGAAATAAAAGTGGCCAAAGAACGCGCCTCATCATGATAAAAAAGCTTGAGCCTTGCCCTTGCGGTTCAAATAAGACATTTGGCAACTGCTGCCAAAGCATTATTGCTAATGATAGTGCCAGCAGCGCTGAACAACTTATGCGCTCACGTTATACTGCATTTGTATTGGGTGATGCTAAATATTTATTACAAACATGGCATCCAGACACCTGCCCTCATAATTTCCAGCTTGGTCAATCACGTTGGTTGAGGCTAACCATTCACCACGCAGATACCAACACAGTTAGTTTTTCTGCAGCATTTCATTCAGGCAATAAAGGCATGCTGCTAGAAGAAACCAGTCGATTTGTTTGTATGGACGGGCATTGGCGTTATCTCGACGGTGATTGCACTGTAAACCCCATCAAACGCAATGCCCTTTGCTTTTGTGGAAGCGATATTAAATACAAAAACTGCTGCGGAAAAAGAAGTACAAGCGAAGCTTAAACTGTTTGTTTACACATTTTTATTCATATCAATCAATTGAAATAATTCCGAACGTGATGATGGATTATTCAAGAATGCCCCTGTCAATTTCGATGTAGTTGTCCAAGCATTGGGTTTGTGAATGCCACGATGACACATACAAAAATGCTGGCATTGAATAATCACTGCAACACCTGCTGGGCGCAAGACCTCTTCAATTGCATGGGCAATTTGCATGGTCAGTTTTTCCTGCACTTGCAATCGCTTACTATAACCTTCAACCACACGCCCTAATTTAGACAAGCCTACAACCCGACCATCAGGTATATAAGCAACATGCGCTTTACCAACAAAAGGAACCATATGATGTTCACAATGGCTATGCAGATCAATGTCCGATACCAATACCACCTCATCATAACCACATACTTCTTCAAAGGTTTTAAGCAAATGCTCTTTTGGATCTTCGTTATAACCAGAGAAATGCTCTTGCATGGCAGATAACACACGTGCAGGTGTTTCTTTTAGTCCTTCACGTTCTGGGTCTTCTCCGAGAAAGTTTAATAGCCCGCGCACATGTGCCATGGCTTCGGTATTCTTTGGGTTCTGGGTGTCAAAATCTTTTAGCATGGTTAGCATTCCTTTCGTTTGAATTAAACCTATCGCTGCTACTTTAGGTAGTAAGCACGGAGTTTCAATGTTTGTTGCAGATTTGTTGCGTCATGGGGCACTTGAAGGCGGTGTAAAATACCGTGGTCGTATCGAAGATAATTTAACACTAGAAGGTCACACTCAAATGAACCGTGTATGGAAACAGGTTCATAATAATATCGACCTTATCATTGCCTCACCACGTTCACGCTGCGCACTGCCAGCACAACAATGGGCTGATAAGAAGGCTATTCCATGCATTATTGAGCCACGTATTGCCGAAATGCATTATGGTGACTGGGAAGGGCTTACCCATGATGAAATTGAAGCTTCTTTTCCCAATATATTGACACAATGGCGAAAAGATCCGACTGGTATGCGCCCCCCTTCTGGTGAATCTCCCGAAGAATTACAAACACGTATCGCTGATTTTTGGCAAGATGCCTGTTTATCTTATCGCGGAAAGCATGCTCTAATTGTTGGGCACTCAGGCAGCACTCGCATGCTTATTGCCCACATTCAAAATCAACCTATCGCTTACACCCGCCACATCAGCATGCCCTATGCCTGTTGGAGCCGTGTCGAACATAAACATGGGAAGAATAAGCTTCTATTTGTAAATGCTGACAGTGAAAGTACCACTACATCATAACTTACAAATCTGCCCCTAGAATATGTCCTGCCATGGCAGCCACATGTGCACCATAACTACGTGCGGCAACAAGTGCCGCTTCACCAACACCTTGCGGCATACCCTCGTGATTACTCGTACGCGCACATAACCCCCACTGC
>JAUZQR010000041.1 GCA_030950865.1 Mariprofundaceae bacterium
TTGCATCAGTGTTATCGTTGACTTGGTTGGCTATTTACCTGCAAAAGAAGGTTAAAATACGCTCGGTGAATACTGTGGTAGCGATGTTATTGATGGGTCTGGCTATAACCATGCAGCCTGTTGATGCAGAAGCTAAAAAAGTGTATTCCCCCATTGTTGAAGAGGGTGAAGTTGAAGTTGAATACTACCTTGATTATGCCATTGATAGTGACCCTGCTAAAAATACCAATGCGAGACATCAATTTGAATTTGAGTGGGGAGTTACCGATAGATGGCTGACTGCAATTTACGGCGATTTCAGGAAAAGACCAAAACAGGGTTTTGCATACCAAGGCTTAAAATGGGAAAATATTTATCAACTATTTGAACAGGGTGAGTATTGGTTGGATGCGGCTCTATATATTGAATATATTAGTGCAAAAAAATCACTCAATAAACCAGATGCCGTTGAGTTCAAGGTGCTATTAGAAAAAGAGTTTGGAAAAGTAGTCCATACAACAAACCTTATTTTTAAACAAGAAGTTGGATCCAATGCGAATAGTAATACCTCGGCTGATTATTCATGGCGCAGCAAGTGGAGAAAAACACGTGCTTGGGAGCCTGCTATTGAAATTTATGGTTCTTTGGGTGAGTTGGGTCATATCAAGCCTATGGCGCAACAGTCGCATCAAATAGGGCCTGTGTTTTTGGGTAAGTTCCACAATGGTTTTAGCTATGAGGTGGGTTATTTGTTTGGTTTGACGCAGGCAAGTGACCAAGGTGCGATTAAGCTTGTTCTTGGATATGAGTTTTAAAATGAGTACAGAGAGGGAGTCTAATGGGCTCCCTTTATTGATAATTAGAGCTGTATAAAACTACCGTTTTATAAAGTAGGGTATAACCATGAGTGTAAGACCTACGAATATCATGACATAGAGGTTTGTAGTGAAATATGGGAAAATAAACAGAGCAATACCAGTGAAAAGTGGAATCGCAGCTTTTTGTTTTTTACCATAAGAAAAATAACCAATACCAATGCCACCGAATATAACACTCCACAAGAGTTGTGTACCTTCATCCATGGTGACTTTACTTTTTGGAGTTTGCTTTTTTCAAGCGGGCTTCGAGTTTTTTACTTTTTACCCAACGGCGCATCAACATCACACGTTTACCACCGCGTTGCTCTTCGCAGACAGGACAGGTGAGGTAACTTAAATATAATTCCTTTGGCATTAGTCCATCATCTAAAATTTCAGATTGCATTTTGCGGATAGCGGTACGCATTTCAGTAACATCACCATGAAAAAGGTGAATGCGTAAGTGAAATGGATGAGCAAGTGACATTAAATTGCGTGCAGGAGATTTTTCCTCAGTCAGAGGGCAGAGCATTTGACCACGCAATGCACCTGTGCGGGTTAAGTTAAAGCCTGGCCATTTTTCATGCAGTTCAAGGCGTTCAATATCATCTTTTTGTTTGAGAAGATAGGCTTCGTAACCAATAGGCATGTGCATAAACATGGGTATTTTTAGGTTATGAACAAGCTGTCCACCCAAATCAATATCACCATGTTTCCAGTTGGGATAACTCGAAGGGCAGCCGCACTCTAAGCGTTCATGATTTTGAGTGTTTGTCTGAGCCTCTATCTGATTATCAGTCATAGCTTATGATTTTTTGTAAATGCCTTTCAATGATAACAGAACATTCGCAAGATAAACCCAAAAGCCAATCGCAAGACCTGTTGCTGCAACGGAAATCACAGGTCCATAAAAGCGATGAATCGCAGGAATTTCTTCTGGGTGGGTGAGCCAAAGTTGACCTTCCCAAATGCCAAAAATCATTAAGGATGTATAAAATATAGCGACACCGATGGCAGTCCACCAAAAGGAATGTTCTGCCATACGTTGAGAGTAGAGAGGTTTGCCCGTAATTTTAGGAATCAAATAATAGGTGATTGCCATGCCGAGAATGGTTACGCCGCCAACCAAGTTGATATGGGCATGTGCCAAAGGGTCAATCATGTGCCCTGGTCCACCATAAGGGCTGCCGATGGAGTCTAGCCAAGCACGAATGCCTGGGATGACTTGCAGTACACCGTGTACTGTGCCGACAAAGAAGGAAATTACGGATGTGATAAGAAACTTGGCTAGGTAGCGGTTCTTATTTGGTGTGGACTGATTAGAAATTGGTTCGGAGGTATATTCAGACATGAGCGAAGCGTAACGTTTTTAAGGTAAGGCGCAAACAAAGATAACGGATAGCTTGTTGTTCGGTTAGGGTTGGGGCATGGCAACAAGTGTTTTATTGGTTTTGATGAGTTTCGCCCTGTTAGCTGCGGCATGGCATTGGCGCAAGCAACGACGTTTTCATATTGCGGCGATGTCTTTTTTGATGCTTTTTGATTTCTTTTTCCCCGTTTATTTGTATTTAACCCACGATTGGTGGAAGCGGCTTATTGTAGATGGCGATATTTTCTCTTTTCTGCTTTGGAGCCATTTGATTTTTGTGATGGTATTGTATGCTTTATATATTTTACAGATAATGGCAGGGCGTGCTATGTTACAAAACCCAGTAGGCTCGGAACACCATCAGCGTACACGAGACGAACATCGCAAACAGTTTCTAGGGATTGTTGTTGCTCGCTTGCTGGTATTAGCATCAGGAGCACTGTTGATTGTTCCGGCTGTTACAACTGTTGTAAAAGGGGCAGGTTGATGATGTCAGAGGAAGTCCAAACAGAAGTGAATGATGCTATATGGATGCGTCATATGAAACGTTATGCCATTGCCATGTGTGTTGGTATAGCAGTGCTCGCTTATATTTTCCCGCAACTCCATGCGGGAACATCGAAATTAATCTTAGTAGAAGCCTTGATGGGTGGGGTTTTTACATTCGGCGGAGCTTTTGGCATTGCAGTATCATTATTTTTCCACCTTTGGCATAAAAAAGACCCATCATAGCAAAAAGTTTAAAGAATCCTTGATTAACTCA
>JAUZQR010000410.1 GCA_030950865.1 Mariprofundaceae bacterium
ATGTGATGAGACTGTGAATTTCAAATTAAAATATATTTATGTTGCTTGTTCTATTTTTTCTGCTTTGGGCTTGCGTGCAAATAGCTGTTTGACATCCATGCCTATGCCCAAGGCTGCGGGAATAGAAAATAGGGTAATGAAGGTGGAGAAGAGTAAACCCCAAGATAATGCTAATGCCATGGGAGCAACAAAAGGGTCAAAACCACCCCAACCATAGGCGGTTGGTAAAAGCCCAACAACGGTGGTGATTGTGGTAAGTAAAACAGCTCGTAAGCGGCGTTTCCCACTGGCAATAATAGCATCACGCCAAGGCTTACCTTGCTCAAGCTCACGTTGAATAAACACCGCCAGCACCAAGGATGCATTCACCACAACACCTGTGAGCGCCACAAATCCCATCATCGCCATAAAAGAAATAGGTTGCCCATGAACAAAGAAACCAATGACGATACCGATAGCACCAAAGGGAATCGCCAGCATTACCAAGAACGGATAGCTGATGCGATTGAATTGAATGGCGAGAATGACAAAAATGCCGACTAACGCGAAAAGAAAACTGAAAATCAACCCTTGTACGGATTCTTTACTACGTTCTTGTTCACCGCCCAAATGATAATGGATGCGCCCTGCATCATCACCCAGCCATTCAGCCTGACGGTCTTGAACTTGTGTATTTAATTCTTTGGATGTAATGAGCTTTAAGTCTACTTCTGCCGAAACATTAATAATATGATTGCCGTCTTTGTGTCGAATACTGCTACTACCTGCTGTTTCTTCGACATGTGCGATGCGGAAAAGAGGGATAAGCCCATTTCGTTGATTGGGGATTTCCAGTTGCATAAGTGTTTTGATATCGCGTTGTGCGCTTTCGGGATAACGAATGGTGATGTCGATTTCTTCTTTGCCGTGTTTTAAAGTAGATACACGAATACCATCAAAGGCGGCTTTGATATGTAAGGCAGCAGTACGTAAATCAATGCCTGCATATGCCGCTTTGGCTCGATCCAAGACAATGTGCAACTCTCTTTGACCTGGTTGCAAATCGCTTTCAATGGCTGTCGCGCCTGGAATCGTGTGAAGTAATGCTTCGAGTCGCTTGGCGACACGCTCTTTTGTGATGGTATCAGAGCCGCTTATTTCAACTTGTAAGGCGCGTCCAACTGGAGGTCCTGATGATTGCATTGCAAAGCTGATTTCTAATTCAGGGAACTGCTGTGGTACCACGCTTTCGATATCTTCCATGACATCATAAGCAGATACTTTGCGTTCTGTGAATGGGGTAAGGATAACGCGTATAAAACCGAAACGGTCGCCAACTTGTTTTAAAGCTTCACGTTGGTCTGCACTGTTTTCACCAGCGACAAGTGTGGTGGTTTCGAGTAGTGCAGGGTCAATTTTAGAGCGGACGATTTTGTCCAGTTTAACAAGCTTTTCAAAGGTGTTTTCTAGGGTTGTGCCAATGGGCGCATTAACGCGTAGATAAAATTCACTTTCAGCACCTGATGGAAACAGTTGAAATTTCATCTGGCTGGCAAGCAAAGCAGTTGCCGCCAATGCCAAAATGGTGAGTAAAATGGTTAGGTAACGCACTTTTACTGCAGCTTTTAAAACTTTACCATAAATATCGTTAATCCAGTTGAAAATCACTCTTTCCCTAGGGTGAGCATCGGCGCGAGCAACATCTCGAATATGATTAGGAAGAATAAATAAGGCTTCAAGCAGTGAAAATCCTAATAAAACAATAACAACTACAGGAATGGAGTAGATAAATTTACCAATGATTCCATCCATATACATCAGCGGTAGAAACGCCACGATAGTGGTTAGCACAGTAGCAGTTACAGGTCCTGCAAGCTCAGCAGTGCCTTTAATGGCGGCCTGTTCGGGAGAGAGTCCGTGTTCCATATGCCACGTGGCATTCTCTCCAATAATAATGGCATCGTCGACCATCAGCCCTAGCACCATGATAAAGCCAAACATGGTCAAGAGATTCAGCGTTACACCTGAAAAATATAACAGAGCCAAGCCAGAAAAAAATATAATCGGCAAACCCCAAGCAGTTGTTAAAGCTACTGCAGGGCGTAGAAAAAGTAATAATGTAAGCATGACAAGCGCCAATCCGATGGCTCCATTACTGGTTAATACACCCAAACGAAGACGTGTAACAATGGATAGGTCATGGTAGGTGCGAACTTCCATATGATAATTTTCTGGGACAGTATCTAAATAACTTCTGACACGGTCCACCAGCGAGATAATGTCTTCATCACCTTTTTTCATCACAATCATATTTACAGCGGGTTCACCTTGCGCTGCAACAATGCGGCGCGGACGCTCCAGCGCACTTTCTATATGGGCAATATCTTTTAAATAAAGGCTTTGACCACGGTCATTAGAACGTAGAATTAGATTGCCAGCATCTTCAGCCGATCTGAATTCGCCAGTGATACGAATAATGCGTTGCCCTTCCGAGCCTTTCAGACGACCGCCAGGCGCATTGATATTCCAGCCTTGAATCAGGCGAATAACATCATTGATGGCAACACGATTTTGACGCATGCGTTCAGGGTCTAAGGTAATACGGATTTCCTCTTTTAAATCACCTTGTACAAAGACATGCGATACACCATCAAGGTTGAGCACCTCATCCTTAATTTGTGTGCTTATATGTTTCAATTTAAGGGGTGAAACATCACCAAAAACAGTAAAGCTTAAAATAGGTGCTTGTTCGGATTTAATTTCAGAAATGACAGGGTCACTGGGTAGGTCCGCAGGTAAAGAGGCACGATTAATACCCTGTTGAATATCGGAAACCAAACGCGAACGATCCTTATAGTTTGGATCAACGCGTATGGTGACTTGCATGCTCCCTGCATAGGCAGTGGCATAAATTGTATCAATGCCATCAATGCCTTTTAATTCACGCTCAATGGGGGTGAGGAGTAGGTTTTCTATTTCGCTTGGGGATGTGCCTGGATATGCTGCTGAAACAACTATAATATCAAAGTTAACACTGGGGAAAGCTTCACGTTGAATATGTGTGGCTGCGAAAACACCGCCAAAAAGTAACATCAGGGACAGTAGATTGACGACCAAACCGCGTCGTACAAAAAAGGCAATAAGCGATGTCATGGTGCAGGGCTCAATTGTTGTAGAAGCTTACCTGTTGCCAATGCAACCTGTTGTTTTGCCAGTTGAATTTGAATATCTTGTAACGCAGCTTGCAGTTCTGCATTACGCAAATCACCTTCAAATTGGATAAGCGTGGCAGTATCAGAGCGACCATCACGATAACGCTCTAACTCTGTTGTGAATTTTATTTGTTCAGCCGCTTCATGTAGCTTGGAAGATGCTTTCATCATTTTACCATTTTGATAAAATGTGAGGGCTGTGCTTAATTCAGTTTTAGTGCTTTCGATGGCTTGCTGGCGTTGCAACTGAATGCGTTCACGCTCTAATTCAGTTTTTAAAATCGCTGATCTGGTACTGTTCCCACCCAAGGTATCGTTTAATTCAATGCCAATAGATATAAAGCGGTCATTAAGGGTGAAGCCTTGACCCAAGGTGTAGCCTGCTGAGCCAGATAATGAGCGACTACCGACTTGCGCAATCAAATCCACCTGCGTTTCATGCTGGTCATGGTTGAGTGTTAGTGTGGCATCATTGGATGCTTGTTGGGCATCTAACATACGAAATACTGGGCGTTGCTGTTTGGCTTGCTCCAACCATGTTTGCATGGGCTCTATTTCAAGACTGTTGGATATGTTATGAATATTGGTTTGAATCGGTTGATTGGCATCACGTAACATCAAACGATTAAGAGCGGTGATGGTATTGCTAAGTGTTGCCTTAGCATTGGCATAGTCCATTTTTCGGCTGGTAAGCAAGGCTTCTGCTTGGCGACGATCGGTTTCTTCAATTAGCCCAAATTGTTGACGTTTTTTCTGGTAAGTCAGTAGTTTTTTGGCTCGCATTACTGTTTCTTGAGCAAGTTCTTTGGCAATAACATTCGATGCGATTTGATAATAAAGACGAATGGCTTGCGCTGCCAATTGCTCTTGCTGAATGGCAACACGCCAGCGTGCAGCTTCTTCATTATATTGATTGCTGGTTAGTCGCTCATTGTACGTAGGGTTTCCGCGCCCACGCAACAGTGGGTAGCGATAAATCAAATCAATTTGTTGTTGATAGGTCGGGTTAATGGTGGCTTGAAAGACCGTAGGCACACTGGCTGGATAGCTAACCTTTGAACGGTTGTAGTTAAAGTTTCCTGTTAATGTTGAACCATCACTCAGAAGTTTTGTGATATTGCCTGTGAAAAGCCGCGTGTTATTTCCTGATG
>JAUZQR010000411.1 GCA_030950865.1 Mariprofundaceae bacterium
CTTTATGAAAATGCTCGGCAGCTTCTTTGAACTGTTGCTGCTGATAGTACAATAATCCCAAAGCTGATTGAATTTCAGCACTTTCTGGCAGAGATGAAAGCATTTGTTTGTAGATAAGAATGGCTTCTTGAGGTTGCTTGGATTGAATTAAAAGACGCGCTAAAGCATGTTGCGTACGTAAGCTAGATGGATTCTTTTGGCTAAAGTCACGCAGGATTTTTTCAGCTTTATCAAGGTGTTTTTGTTGTATTTCAAGCTGACTAAGCAAAAGAATAGCTGTGTCATCTTTGGGGTTTAAGGCATGCATCTTTTTTAGACTTTTTGAAGCTTTTTGAAATTTTCCTTCGCGGGCAAAAACATCGGCTTGGAACTGACGTAGCCTTGGCGTGTCTTGTCGTTGAATGGCAATATTGATAGCGACATGGGCGAGAGAAAACTGTTTTGTGTAAATATACAGAGTGATTTGCAAGTGACGGGCAAGTGTGAAATCTGGGTGCTGGTTAAGTAGTTTGATAAGCGAATCTAAGGCCGCATTGTATTCCTTAACGCCTGCAAGGCTGCGTGCGTACATAAGATGCAAGTCTTTTTGTTCTGCACTGTTGTCTTTGCTTAGTTTTGTAAGCTGAACAGGTGCTTGTAAATATTTCAGCGCATCTTTGGGGCGATTACTCTTTAATAATAAATCGGCAAGCTGAAGTATGGGCGGTAGATCGCTAAGATGATTTTCCTTTTTATTGATACTATCGTGTTGGGCAATCAAGACCTCTAAAAACTGAATAGCCAGTATGGATTGCCCGTTACGAATGGCAGTTTGGGCACCCAAATAAAGGGAGCGCTCACTGCGGGGTTGCATGGACTTTTGTACTATGGGTTGTTTATGAACCATAGGCTGGGCAGTCTTTTTCTGTAGTGTCGTACAAGCGTTCAGGCTAAAGATACTTATGCATAATGCGAATGTGAATAATTTCATGAGTTTGCCTTGGACATATGAACGGGGTGAAACTTTCTAGATGAATCGCTGGGTTCCCAGCAGTGAATATTGGCAACTTTGCCGTCACAGACGCTAATGATGGGGTATAAGAAACCTTCCCAAGCATTATTTAAATCAGTGGGGGAAGGCTTGGCTGGACAATCGGGGTGTGAATGAAATACCCCGATAATCTCTATGCCTGTACCACGAATTTCACGGTCGACAGCTTGATAACCATTGGGGTCAAGCTGAAAGCGATCAGCAGCACGCTCAGTGTTGATGTTTTCTACTTGTCGAACTTCGTGAACATTCCAGCTCTGTGTATTTGTATTGCCCAATAACAGGCCGCATATTTCATTGGGGTAACCAATCTCTGCTATTTTTTGCATATGATTCAAGGCAGTTTTATGAAAAATAGCCGTTTGCGGAGCACTTGTGTCGGCTAAGACTGCTAGGTATTCAGGGCTTTGAAATCGTTCAGGGATATAGTTTTTTTGCGGCACTGATTTTGCTCCAGATGTTGATATGCAGAAACCCTAACGTTTCATGGGTAGATGCCAATAGCTTGAATCGCTAGTCTGCTGCGATGACTTGAAAGATAAAGGGGTTTAGATATGAGTAAAATATTTAGTGTTGTAATAATGGCTATGATGTTTGCTGGCACAGGGTGGGCGCATGAAGGTGCTAAGCATGGTGTGCATTTTGTTTCACCTTTGGATAACGCAGTGTATCAGGGCGATATCCATGTTGTGATGGCTGTGGATGGTATGCGGGTGGAAAAAGCGGGGCAGCTTGAAAAAGAATCAGGGCATTTTCATGTTATTATTGATGGGGGATTTGTGCCAGATGGAGAGGCGGTAGTGAAAAATGCTACGTATATGCATTTTGGCAAAGGGCAAACAGAAGCTACTTTGAAGTTACCAAAAGGTAATCACACGTTGACGTTACAGTTTGCTGATGGGCATCATATCTCTTATGGTAAGGCTTGGAGTCAAACTATTCATGTGGATGTGAAATGACTGGCTTTCGGCATACGTGTTTAAACGTGCTGTTTTCATGTGTTAGAGGTTAAATGATATGCTCATTCTGACGCGAAAAACAGGTGAAACCATTACCATTGGTGATAATGTGCAAATTCAGGTGCTAAGTGTTAAGGGTGGACAGGTGAGAATAGGCATTGATGCACCTCGCGAAGTTTTGGTGAATCGCGAGGAAGTATTTGAGCGTTTATCGGTGGAAAACAATGGTGTCTTGAAGACAAAATAATCGTGTGTTGGGCTGGATATTATTTTTTATATCCATAAAGCTATTGCGTGTAATAAATTGCATGTTTATAGTTGCGCTGAATTATTTGCCTGCTGGCTGTATTAAAGTGGGCTTGAGTTATTCTAAGAAATCGTCAGTGTGGCGACTTAGTTTTTAGTTAAAGGGTTATTTATAATGCTGGGAGGCTGATTATGTTGGGTGAATTTATTGAAGCATCGATTAATTTTACGAATGCAGATGTTTGGCAGATATATGCTGTGATGACAGTTGTTTTTTATGCGATTGGATTTGTTATGTATAAATCTGCAAGCAGCACAGACGATTAATTCGATTATTAAGTTTAAATAAGGGAGGAGTTGGAATGAAGCGTTTAATGATGTTAAGTGCTGCGGCACTATTGAGTGTGACTTGGATGTCGTCATCTGTTATGGCTGTAGAAGCTGTTGGTGATACTGATAAAGGTCGTGTTATTTATACGGAAGGTTTTGGTGATGATGTGCCAGCTTGTGCGAGTTGTCATGGTATGGGTGGTATGGGTGCGGATGATATGGGAACCCCACGCCTAGCTTACCAGGTACAGAAATATGTTTGGAAGCAACTTGAAGATTTTGCTACAGATAAACGCATGGATAACACCATGTATCAGATGAATGATATTGCAAAGGCTTTGACTGAAGAGCAGCGTCGTGATGTTGCTGCTTATGTTCATACTTTGAAAACACCATTTATGGGCTCTGATTTGGATCAGATGCGTAAAGAGGGTGAAGAAGTTGGTGAGGTTTATAAGGGTCAAATCATTGTTGAGTATGGCATTGAGTCTCGCGGTATTCCAGCGTGTATGAGTTGTCATGCATTTCATGGTCGCTCTGCGGGTAATATGTATCCAGCGATTGGTGGTCAGCGTTATGTTTATTTGAAACATGAGTTGGAAGCTTTCCGTTTGGGTCTTACAACGAAATCATCAGATGATGATGCAGCACGTGATAATGATCCTTTGGCTCAGATGCGTAAGGTTGCTGCAACGTTGACAGATGAAGATATTGCAAATGTAGCTGCATTCTTGACTGTGGCTCGCCCTGCAACATCAGGAAATCCATCAGCGCCACGTCGCTAAACGACGCGTAGTTGATTAAATGAAGGGTCGATGCGAAAGCATCGACCCTTCATTTAATCAACTACGCGTCGTTTAGCGACGTGGTGCTGATGGATTTCCTGATGTTGCAGGGCGAGCCACAGTCAAGAATGCAGCTACATTTGCAATATCTTCATCTGTCAACG
>JAUZQR010000412.1 GCA_030950865.1 Mariprofundaceae bacterium
GCCCAATCCAACCCATCAAATAAGCCTGCCCAAAATAAGCTGCGCCTTTGACTGTATACAAAGCAATGACAGCAAGAGGAATATAATAAATATACTCGGTTTTACCCGATAAAGCTTGATCCAATGCTGGCTGTAATAACCATGCCATGCCTGCTGTCGTTGCGGCAAGCACAACCATGCACGCCATCGCCACACCCAAACGCCCAATATAAGGCCTTAAAAATTCTAATAATCGTTTATACAATGTAATCTATTCCCTAAAAACCTAAATCTATGATGCTGGCACCATGGATGATGAATCCAGTAAACCCATACGGCGGAAGAAATTTCTACTTGCTTCATACAATGCCGTTGCCAAACGTTCCTGATGTTTACTGCTCCTCATTTTACGTTCCTGTTTGGGATTAGAGATGAAATTCAGCTCAACCAAAACACTAGGAATCTCCAGCGCGGTCAACACCACAAAACGCGCACGTTTGGGTGCTTTATATTTAATCGTATCCACCTTTTTCATTTGCACCAGCATATTTTCAGCCAATAACTGTGAACTATTCAAACTATCACGTTTCGCCATATCACCCAAAATATTACGCACCATAGGGTCACTCACTTCTTGGCTCAACATAACCCCACCAATTTCATCCGCAGCATTTTCCTTTGCAGCCAATGCCATCGCAACCCTATCAGGTGTTGCGCCACGCTCAGCCAATGTATACACACTCGCACCTTGCACCGTACGCGTTTTTACAGCATCAGCATGAATGCTAATCATCAAGTCAGCCCCAGCTTTACGAGCCAATCGCACACGCTTTCTCAAAGGCACAAAATAATCACCCTTACGCGTTAATATAGCTCGCATACCAGGCTTTTTATTAATCAGTGCTGCTAACTATTTTGCCACACGCAATGTTAAATATTTTTCTTGTAAACCGTTGCGACCAATAGCACCAGGGTCTTCGCCACCATGCCCTGCATCCACAGCAATCACAATCTCATGCTGTGATTTCTTTACAGCTACTTTTTTTACTTGTGTCACTGACTTTGACTCTTTGCGAATTAAATCAACCACCAAGCGGTGTGGTTTACCTTGCATGGGTTTTAATAAAAATGAGCGTAAACCAATATTTTTTTTCTGAACATCCAAAACTATGCGTAAAACACCTTTTTTCGGCTCTCCGTAACGCACACTCTTAATCACAGGGTCAGGCAAGACCAATGCTGTTACTTTTCGAATCTTTGAGTGTTTCATATCAATCACTACGCGTTCTGGGGCATGCAAACGAAACACCTCATAATCAATACTACGATTCAAATCAAATACAACACGCGTATGATCAGGAGCTGTCCATAAACGAACATCTCGCACCTCTGCAGCTTCTGCCAGAGGTGCATAAAGACAGAACAAACAAAAAATACTAAACAGCCTTAACATAAAATATCCAGAACCTTTCATCGTATCAATACTTGCTCGCTCACATCACTTTGCAAGGAATTCTGCTCGTTTTCCTTTGCAACACGTTCGCGTTCAAGAAACAATGCCGCCATCAATAGCCCAATCAGAATCATAAATGGCTCCATAATTCGGACGATAATAAAGGTATTAGCACCAACTGCATGCA
>JAUZQR010000413.1 GCA_030950865.1 Mariprofundaceae bacterium
AATCATTGGACATATGAAGCAAAGATACAAGCCTCTAAAAACGACGTGAATAAACACCTGCTCATTCTCGGTTGCGGTTATGTTGGTACAAAACTCGCTGAGGCCTGTTTGGAGCTTGGTTTCCAAGTTTCTGGCACAACTCGAAACAAAAAGCATGCCCAAAATTTAAAAAAACAAGGCATCACCGCCATCCTCACAACCTCACCGATTGATATTGCGGATGATGTATTGGCACAAATCACCCACATCGTGGATTCAATTCCACTCACACGAGCTGACAACCTCATGTTTGCACCACAAACACAATGGCTACCCATATTAACAGCCAAACTTCGCCACCTTGAATGGGCAGGTTATTTATCCACCACAGGGGTCTATGGCGATGCTGCGGGTGCATGGGTGGATGAGTCTTATGACTGCCAACCTTCTAGCCCGCGTGGCATCGAACGCTTAAAAGCTGAACAAGCATGGCTGGGTTCTGAGCTACCCGCCGAGGTTTTTCGTTTGGCAGGCATTTATGGCGTAGAGCGTAATATTATCGCACGTTTAAATGCGGGTGATTATAAAGCTGTGCAATGGAGTCCCCCACATTATTCCAGCCGCATCCATGTCGATGATATTGTTGCCGCACTTCTTGCAGCCATGCAATCGCCTCGCTCTGGAAGAGTGGTTAATATTGCCGATGATTTGCCTTTACCACATGCTGAATATGTGCAACAAATCGCTGCCATGCTTGGTGCACCAGCGCCGATTATTCTTAGCCCCGAAGAAGGCAAGACTCAACTTTCTGCGACAGCTTTATCATTTTTTAGCGACAACAAACGTATCAGCAATCAACGCCTGCATGATGAGCTATTGCCAAAACTTCATTATCCCAGCTTTAAAGAGGGTATGATTGCAATTTTAAATCACGAGGAAAGCTAAATGCCTATATCATCCGATATTCAACACAATATTCAAGCATTAGAGAAACAACTTGCCCGTGCCTTAAGTGGCAAACAGGCCGCCATTCGCCAATTGATGATTTGCCTGCTCGGAGGCGGTCACCTTTTAATTGAAGATGTGCCTGGTGTCGGAAAAACTACGTTGGCACAAGCGCTGGCTGCCAGTCTACATTCGGATTTTGGGCGCATACAGTTCACCGCAGACTTATTGCCTGCTGATATTGTGGGTGTTGAGATTTTTGACCCGCTTGAAAAAGCATTCACCTTCCATGCAGGACCTATTTTTCATCACATTGTACTTGCCGATGAAATCAACCGTGCCACACCCAAAGCACAATCGGCATTGCTCGAAGCCATGGCAGAAGGACAAGTGA
>JAUZQR010000414.1 GCA_030950865.1 Mariprofundaceae bacterium
AGGGGCAGCAGCTTTCTCTTTCTCGCCCATCAGTAAATACCAACCCGTAAGACCCAGCCCTATGGATATGAGCAGAAAGGGAACAAACGGCATGCCTGGCACAAGCCCGATAAAGAATAATGCGCCTGATGCAATAAGATGCACCTTTGGATGCTGTGTAAATTGCACCGTAATTTCTTCTGATAACTGTTCACTGCCACCAGCACGCGTAATCACAATACCTGCCGCAGTTGAAATAACCAATGCAGGTATTTGAGACACCAAACCATCACCAACCGTCAATAAACTGTACACTTGCATTGCATCGCCCATAGCCATGCCTTGCTGCATGGTGCCAATAATTAGACCTGCAATAAGGTTAATTGCCGTGATAATCAAACCTGCCACAGCATCACCACGCACAAACTTCGCAGCACCATCCATAGAACCAAAAAATTCTGCTTCGCGCGCTACGGCAGTGCGTCGTTCACGTGCCTGCGTCTCATCAATCATACCTGCATTCAAATCCGCATCAATCGCCATTTGTTTGCCTGGCATAGCATCCAAAGTAAACCTTGCAGCCACTTCAGCAATACGTGTTGAACCTTTGGTAATCACGATAAAGTTAATCAATACAAGAATAATAAAGATGATAATACCAACAACCGTATTACCACCCACAACAAAATTGCCAAAGCCTTCAATCACATGTCCAGCCGCGCCCGTCCCTTCTTGACCATGCAATAAAATCAAACGTGTGGTTGCTACATTTAATGCCAAACGAAAAAGTGTTGTAAGCAAGAGTAAGGCGGGGAAAATAGAAAAATCTAAAGGTCTTAATACAAAAATTGCAGTTAAGAGAATGATAACCCCAATAGCAAGGTTGGCTGCCAACAGAATATCCATTAGCCATAATGGTAATGGCACCATCATAATCAACAGAATGCCCAATACACCCACAGCCAATAATACATCGGTGTGCCGCATCATACTCTGCAATTTCAATACTGCTGTTGCCTGCATATTTATATAACCTTTCTTTTATACTGTTCTAGGACCACGTATGCGATAAATCTCTGCAAGAATAACCGCTACTGCCTCAAACAAATCTTCAGGAATTTCTTCCCCGACTTTCACACTCTTGAACAAGGAACGTGCCAAAGGTTTATTTTCACGAATGGGAATTTTATGTTCGCGTGCAATTTCACGAATTTTCTCAGCGACCTTACCTTTACCCGATGCCACAACTTTCGGTGCAGAAGCGCCTGTCTCATCATATTTAAGAGCCACTGCAATATGTGTAGGATTGGTAATAACCACATCAGCTTTGGGTACATCTGCCATCATTCGATTACGTGCTTGTTCCATCTGAATTTGGCGAATTTTTCCTTTGAGTTGAGGATCGCCTTCACTTTCTTTATTCTCATCACGAATTTCTTTTTGCGACATCTTGAGTGATTTTGCATGCTCCCAGCGTTGATAAATCACATCTGCCAAGGCAATCGTGAAAAATAAAAATGCCACAATCCCAGCGATTTGAAGGCTTCCTTGCGCCAATAATTTGGCGATATCACCCGTACTTTGACGAGGCGCTGCCATAACTTCTGGAAATAAATCCACCAAAACAAACCAACATACCGATGAAATAATCACTAATTTTAAAATTGACTTCACAAATTCTGCCAATGATTTGCTCGAAAAAAGACGTTTCAAACCTTTCGCAGGGCTTACTTTTTCAAATTTTGGTTTCATGGTTTCAAAGGTAAAAACCGAGCCTGTTACTAAAAATGACATCAGCATGCCAATGAGCATCACGGGTATTGCCACAGGCAACACTATCATCGCTATATCAATGGTTACCGATGCCAACAACTCCTGCATGCCTTTGGGTGAGGTATCCAAGATTATCTTTCCAGACAAGTAGGCACGTGTTAAATCCATAACATGTGATACAATCCAAGCGCCAAGACCTGTGACAGATAGTGATGCAATCAATAAAAATGATAGTGCCGTGGATGGTTCTTTACTGGATGCGACCTGCCCTTTTTTACGCGCATCTTCAATACGCTTGGGCGTGGCATCTTCGGTTTGTTGGCTTTTATCTTGGTCGTCAGCCACCTTTCAAGCTCCGCATCATGGCTGGTAACTGATGACCTAATGAAATAAATGCATCATAGGTCAACGAGATGATACTTGGCATGGACAGTGCAAAAACAATCAAGCCCAAACCCACCGTCAAAGGAAAACTCACAAAAAACACTTGAATTTGCGGCACCGCACGCGAGACCAAACCCAGAGCTACATTTACAAAAAATAATAGTAATAATACAGGAGCAACAAGGCGCAATGCCAACACAAACATCTGTGCTGCTGCATCATTTAGAACATTCCAGCCACCAAATGCCCAAGCATGCCCAATAGGCAAAATGTCAAAAGAGTCCGATAGCGCCAATAAAAATGCATGATGCGCTCCAGCACCCAGCCAAAGCAACATCGCCAAAACACTGGCTAACTGCGCTGTAATCGCGCCTTGTGCTGAAGTTGCAGGGTCAAACACATTAGCAATCGCCATACCCATTTGGAAGCTCATGACTTGCCCCGCAAACTGAACAGCAGAAAATATAAGGTTTGCCAATAATGCCAAAATACCGGCCAATATCATTTCCTGCGCAGCCAATAAAATAAATACGATTGGCTGAGGTGAAATAACGGTAACAGAAGGCGATACAACGGGGTATAAAAGAAATGCTATCAAAGCAACAAGCCCTATTTTTACAGGTGGCGGCACAAGGTTGTGCCCCAAAACAGGAATCAAAATAACCAATGCTCCAACGCGCAACAGTATAAGCATTGCTACCATCACATCCTGCATCTCTAGCATCGGAAATAACATTAGATGTTACAATCCATCATAACTTTTTTTAATGAATCAGCATGGGAATACTGGCAAACACATGTTCCGTATAAGTCACCATTTTCTCAATCATCCATGAGGAAGCCAAAACAAGAACCAAAAATACCGCAATGATTTTTGGCACAAAGGTTAATGTCATTTCTTGAATCTGTGTTACAGCCTGAAATAATGAGATTAACACCCCTACCACCAAAGCTACAACAAGCATTGGCATGGATAACCATAATACCATTTTTAGTGCTTCAACACCTTGGTGAACAACCATATCAGGATTCATAAGCATCCTAGAGCAATATACATACCACATTTCCCTCGGCATCATTACAAGAGCATTATCCGCTACACTCATTGAACCTATGAAAGCACAAGAAAGAGTGCTCGAAGACTTTTCTAAGCACCTTAAAGGTGCCCCATCCTTGCCGTCTGTTTGGTCTGAAATAGAAGTACCTATCAAATGCGGCAACTACGAAAAAAAGTCCTCAGTTGTTCGCCAAGCAAGATCAAGGACTTGCCAGCGAAGTTTTAAAGGTCGTAAATTCAGCAGGGTTTAACAATATAAAAGCGATTAATGATGTTTCTCAAGCCGTTTCTCGTCTAGATTTTCAGACAATGCATGCCATTGCGACCCATTATTGCACATCTGATTTCTCCAACCACTACTTTTTAGCCATTCATTTTGGCTTTGCGGGTAGCATTGACTTCAACACTCTATAAATTGGCGTAAAATCATAACGGATAAGAGATAAGCATTCAGAGCATCCCCCTGAAAACACTAGGCTCTAAAAAAATATAACTATTTAAAGCTCTGTAATAGTGATGCTGTAATCAAATGCCAGCCATCAACCAGTACAAAAAGAATAATCTTTAAAGGCAATGAAATCATTACTGGCGGCAACATCATCATACCCATACTCATTAACACTGATGCCACTACCAAATCTAACACCACAAATGGAATATAAATCAAAAAACCAATCTCAAAGGCTGTACGCAACTCACTAATAACAAAGGCTGGAATCAACACATGCATGGGTGTGTCACTTGAGCTTTTGGGTTTCTCAATGTGTGCCGATTTAAGAAACAACAGCAAATCATCTTCTCGGGTTTGTCTAATCATAAACGATTGCAGCGGAGCTTTTGCTTTTTCAAATGCTTCTGCTTGTGATAATTCTTCCGCCAAATACGGCGTGACCGCATCAGCGTCAATTTTTTGCCATACTGGCATCATAATAAACATAGTCATAAATAACGCCAAACCAACAATAATCTGATTGGGTGGACTTTGCTGTGTACCCAAAGCCATGCGCAAAAAGGCAAATACAATAATAATACGGGTAAATGATGTCATCATCACCAAAATCGATGGTGCCAATGTCAAAACTGTCAAAAACGCCAGTATTTTAAGCCCTGTAAACCAATCATCGGGGTTATTTCCTTGCCCCAAACTAAGTGCCAGCGTTGGAATATCTGCTGCCCACGTTACTTGTGGTACAAGCAATAAAACTAAAAGAAGAAGCTTAATCATCTGATATTTGCTCCTCAATCTTAGGGGCATCAACAGACTCCACTTCAAATGATTCAATCATGCTTACACCCGCCGCAGAAGACGTTGATAAAATATAATGTTTGTTACCACGCTGCACTTCGATAAGGCTATGGCGCGAGTCCAATGATAAGCGTTGCAGCACACGCATATTGGATGTATTGCTTGATAAGGTGTGCCCCTGAAATCGTTTCATACCCCACACAAATAATGCAAACAATGCCAAAACCCCTGCTAAGGCGGCAATGGATTGTAGCAACATCATCGTCAAACTTTGCTCCATCAGGCTTAACTCAAGCTTCGGATACGCTCACCAGAAGGCACAATATCCACAATGCGCACACCCAGTTTACCATCCGCAGAGACCACTTCGCCGCGTGCAAACACTTGCCCATTGGCTAAAATTTCAACTTCTGCATCAGCCTCTTTTTTTAAATCAACTACAGTTCCACGATGCAACCTAGCCACCGCATGCAACGGCATTTCCACGCGCCCTAATTCCACGCTAACTTCCAATGGAACATGCATAATCGCATCCAAGTTAGGGCGTGTGATGTCCTGCTGGTCAAGCTCGGTATTTGTGTCATTCGCATCGCTCATGATGCACCTCCGTGTATCTTATGAATAAGTTCAGCAGCTAGCATGCCATCTTGACTACCCGCTTGTGCCTGAAACATCGGCATGTCGTCAATCCACAAAATGCTTGGCTCAGACTCACTAACTTTTAAAGGTAAATAATCACCTGGCGATAGATTTAGAAATTGCCCAACATTCATTTCGCACTGCCCCATCTCTAAACGCATGGTGATAGGCACCCCATTCAAAGAGTCCTGCAATCGTTGTTCCCAATCTTTATCCACCGATGTCGGCTCATCACTCATAGCTGAACGTAAATTATCCAACATGGGTTCAAGAAAAGTTCGTGGATAATGCAAAGCAAACATGCCCTTCACATCTTCATCCAGTTGAATTTCAAAGTGCATCGAAAAACACGCATCATGTGAGCTTGCCACCGCCAAAAACTGCGGGTCTGTGTCTATTTTAAACAATACAAAATCTAAAATCGTTACTGGCTTCCATGCCTTTTCTAGATGCATTTCTAGGCTCTGGGCAATACGTTCAGACAGGTTTTTTTCCACGGGCGACAGAGTATCAATATTCTCTCCATAAGCTTCTCCATTACCCCCCAACATAGCATCCACATGCGCTACAATGAGAGATAAATCAAAGCTCAACATCATCCGACCAAAACCTTCCACCGCATATGCAAAAAACGCCTGTGGTTCTTCCGTATCAACCACGTCACTATAAGGTACTTGATCCATACTTTGAAAAGTTACCGTGACATCACGATTAAACGTATCCGACCACTGCTCCTGTAAAGATTCCACCATACGCTCTTGCAAATTAACAAATAACGGATAACGCCCTGGCCCATCACCTCCTGCACTCTCAAATGAAAAGTCCTCAATAGTTTCAGGCTGTTTTAGGGCTGGTAGCGTTGCAAAAAGAGCTTCAACAGTCTCTCCTGGTGCAACACTTGCGACCAGAGCTTCAATCTCTTCAGGCTCAAGTATGGGTTTTGCCTGTGCCTCTACACCAGCATCTGCCATATCTGCATCAGCTTTCGCATCATCTGTCATTGCGATACAAAGTCCGTAAAAAACATTTTCTTCACAGGTTTATATGGGGGAAACTCTTTGTTAATACGGAAAACCAATTCTTCCTTTAGGTCTGTCTTACCTGCTGGTGTCTTGATATCA
>JAUZQR010000415.1 GCA_030950865.1 Mariprofundaceae bacterium
TTCAGCAGCACTTGCGCTATCTCAAGATTTCCATTCTTTGCAGCATGGTTCAATGCGTACGAACCCTCAACCGTGTTCACACATATACCAGCAGCAATCAAAATCTGGGTTATTTCAAAATTGCTCTCCAAAGCTGCAAGAGGAAGTGGAGCTGGTCTAGAAAGCACGTTTGGGTTTGCACCTGCTTGCAGCAGGCGCTGTACTTCCTTGGCGTCATTTGCAGCAATCGCATCAAGCAAGCTATTCTCATTGTCATAAGAAGTTATTGAGTCGCATCCACCAAAGGAGTGAGTAACGACTTGATGTTGTTGGCTATCTGTAACCGTCAGTCTAAAACCATTATGTTGCTCTTGTTTATACGAAATAGTGTAAACCTGATCATTTTCGGCGTAAAAACGAACATAACCATTATAACCACCGAATGACTCTTTGACCTCAATAAAGCTATCGCCTACGGGGATAACAAATGAACTGAAAGGGGCAAGCTTCCAAGCTTCTGACTTTCCATCAATGGCTTTCCCGTTGATATCATAAATCGACATTGAGGGCTTACTTAAGAGAAACGATATCTTAGTCATTGTAGTTTGAATTGTGGCATGTGCTTGGCCTGCCGATGGAGGTTGAAAAGGGGATATAGGGCTTGTAGCGCAAGCACCAAGCATGAATGTGAACAGAAGCATCAAAAGATAGTTGGGCTTCATGGCATCGTGCCCATAGCTGGAAATTTGTAATACTGTATGACTTCATCTGAAAAGGGTATTACAGCAATCATAGCTCCTATTTCCTTTTCTTGTGCCGTTATAACAATTGAATCATTAATAGATTTGTTGAGTGTGAGTGTGGTGGTCCTCTTTCCAAAACCACCTCCTATTTCGTAAATTTTGGTATAACTGCTTGTGATTTCAATACCATTGGGTGTACAGGTGAAATCTTGCCCTTGCTTGAGAACCTCTGTATCTATGGTTTTATCTTGTTTTTTAATGAATGCGGTTAATTCCCCTTGTTTTACCCCGACAAGCTCAATATGCGTTACCCATTTATGTTTTCTGCCGGCCACAAGTGTGCCACTGACAAGAAAGTCACTTAAATACTGGGGGTAATTTTTATGGTTATCCTTGTCTTTATTGTCAGGCGCATCAATTCCCTTATTGCGGTAAATTCCTGAAAGATCGGTGCAACCTTGCGCAGGGGGCTGGGCATTTTTTGACCATGACGCTGGAACCTTGGCAATATTAGAAGCGCATGAAGTTAGTGCGCCTACAATGGTTATGGAAAGTAAACATAAGCAAAGTGTTCGCATTGGTTTTCTGATGTCCCAAGAATTCATTTTAATTTCCCTGCTTACTCTATCCTTAATTTGAGCCCCGTGAATGAGGCAACAGGTGTAGTTGGCACGAATGCTGTGATATGCCGCTCTTTGTTCCCAGTATATGCCCATACATGATTATTTAAAACAATGCCCGCAATGTGCCGAGACTTGCCGAACAACCTGGCAAATTGAATGACAACTATCTGGAAAGAGTCTCGCGAAACTGAA
>JAUZQR010000416.1 GCA_030950865.1 Mariprofundaceae bacterium
GTATGCCACGTGCGACCTAGCCTTCCTCTACCTTCAGTTTGTTTATCTGCAAAAATGACAGTGCCATCTTTTGCGCCTGATTCAGCTTGTCGCATGGCTTCGCGATTGCTGGAATCAAGGCTGTCGAAATGTTGAATATATTTGCCAATACACTGGTGTTCGAGGCATTGTGTTTGCAGTGTAGTAGCATTAAAAAAATCACTGCAAAGTTGATAACCTTGCCCTGCATGGGATTGAATATCGGCACCTTGTTTGCGTAACATGTTGATATGTTTCCAAATTGCCGCGCGTGAGATGCCCAACTCTTGGGCTAAAATATCGCCTGAGACTGCTTTTGAAGTGGCACTAAGTCGGCTAAGGATATGTTGGCGTGTTTCAGGTTTCATCATTGGCTGCTTGTTCAAGATTGAGCGGTTGAATTAGCATGGAAAGATCTAATGCAGGAGCAGAATGCGTAATCGCACCAATGGCAATACGATCAACACCTGTTTGTGCATAGACACGGGCATTATGCAGTCCGATATTTCCCGATGCTTCGAGTAAAATGGAGTTAGGAACCATTGAGCGTGCTTCACTGACTTGTGAAGGGCTCATGTTATCCAATAAAATAATGTCAGGGCATAAAGCAACAGCTTCTTTGACCTGTGCAAAGGACTCACATTCAACTTCAATCCAAATATCATGGTTGTGTTTAAAACATGCATTGATGGCTTCGCTAATGGAGCCGCTGGCTTCGATATGATTTTCTTTGATGAGCATACCACTTGCCAAGTCCATGCGATGGTTGATGCCACCACCATGGATGACAGCTTGTTTTTCCAAAAGACGAAGTCCAGGTGTAGTTTTTCGTGTGTCTGCAATGGCACAGTTGGTGTCTTGCACAGCTATTACAAAAGTATGGGTAGCTGTGGCAATACCTGATAGGTGCTGCATAAAATTGAGAGCGGTGCGCTCAGCGGCAAGTAAATGGCGTAAGTTACCTATCAACTCTACAATCACATCACCAACCTTTACCATATCGCCATCATGTTTATGCCACTGTTGTTGAATGTTATTGTCCAAGGTTGTAAACACTTGCTCTGCAATCGTACAGCCTGATAATATGCCTTCGGCTTTAGCTGTGATACGGGCAGTACCACGCTGCAGCTCCAGCACAGTGGCTAAAGCAGTATGATCCTCATAAGCGGCATCTTCAGTCAGCGCAAGGTCAATCAATGTTTGAATATACGACATGCGGCTAGCCTACAACAGCCAGAG
>JAUZQR010000417.1 GCA_030950865.1 Mariprofundaceae bacterium
GGCAAAATCAAGGTCATTGCCTGTTTGTCGAATAATACCTTTGTCACCACTCACAAATTGATGATCCATTGTCATATAAGCCTGAGGCAGTTTACTTGAATCTTTTCCTGCCCCTTCCACGTTTGCCAACATGGTTGAGAATGCAGTGCGATCAAGCATGTAACCCGTGGTATTCACATTCGCTAGGTTGTGTGCAATGGTATTTAACTTTTGCGCTGTCATATCCCCAGCCACACCTGAAACAAAAAAACCACTATCCATACTCGCTCCTCTAAAACCTTAACTTGACAGTTTATTAGAGCATGGATGATGCCAACATGTAGATATTCGTTTAACTTACTGAATTATAAGACTTCCAAGAAACTTCGTGCCATGCAATATTTAAACATTGCGGCATTTATTACCGTTCTGTAGGGGATAATTTTTCCGCTAATTTGCGATCACTATTGTATAAAAAAGACAATAATTCCGCCACCAATTGATAGGCTTCTTCAGGAATTTCTTGCCCCACAGGAACCTGTGCCAACAATGTTGCCAAGTTGTCATCTTGATGAATGTGCACATCACTCTCACGTGCCAACTCAAGTATTTTTTTTGCCACCTCTCCAAAACCTGAAGCCAGTACCTTGGGTGCACCCTGACTATCTGGCGTATAACCCAAAGCCACCGCTGCATATTGATTACGCATAATTAACTTCAGAGTGATAGAATAAACAGGAAACCATAGCCTTCACTATCGCCATATAAGCACGATACTTAAATGAAGCTAAACTATTTCATTAAAATTGCTGTGTGAATAATGACGCACCAAGCGACACTTTATGCTTTTAATTCCTTCAACATGTCAAAATCGTCGGGCATGCCATAAAGCACATTACCATCTAATTCTCGCTGCACAATATGCTTTGAATGCGCTCGGTGTTTTGCTTCTAACCAAGAAGAAAAATCATGTCGTAAATCATCAACATATTCACCTGAATGAACATATAAATTCACCTTCCATGGTGCATTAGTCTCGCCATGCAAACTAAATGCTACCGCACCTATATGTTTCAAATCTACGCGCCCATGTAAACGAAATTGGTCGCCAGATACTTGCCTATTCAGCAGCCCTCGCGTCCCACCATCTTGTTTATCTCGCAACAGCAAATATTGCTCAGATAAACCCACATCAGAGCGAACAGGAAGCCCATCCATATCCATCTTAGGCCAAACTTCAGCACTTTTTTTACTTGCATGTTTGGCATGCTCTTCTACAGCTACCGCTGTTTTTTTACCCAACATTTCACTCAACAACGTTGCAGCCTTCGCATCACTTAACAAACGAAACTGCACTGGCAAATCGCGACTCAACAGTTGCAGCCAAATATTGCCTGTTGGCGTATTGGGAGGCACTTGCGCTCGCATACGGTAGCCACCCAGAGATAAAATAACGCCTCCTTCTGAATCCGTAGGCGTTAATTTTGCAGTGATAATACTACCATTAGGCCAAGGCAATTTGGGCGCAACATCCGACTTCGCCCCCTGCGGGATACTTAGAAGTTGCGCAGCATGTAAATTAATCATTGTGTGACTTTTGCAGCATCAACATCAACTTTACTTGCGCCAAAGGAATATTCATCTTTCCAGCTATGCTTTCAGCAGACTCCCCTTCACGCTGCATACGCGAAATTTGAGCTGACTGTGATGATTGGGGAATATTTGCTATAGGTTGATTTACAACACTTCTTTTACCCGAAGACTTAGGCGTTTTGTTTTTCTTATGTGTTTGGGACATCGCAAGTGATTGCGCACTAAATGAGACTTTGACATCATCATCTGTTTCAGGCTCCTGCTCAACTTCCTTACCCGGTTCATATGCCTGTAAATGTGCAATTTGATGCAAAGCTTCATCCAACATTTTGGTAGCTTCTTGCAACTGACTGGCTGCCTCACCCAGTTTTATTTCGACCTGTTTGCGCTGTCTAGCCTGTTGCCACCATAACCACCATAATGCTGCCATCACCAACAAAAGAAGCCCATCCAACAACATTGAAAATGCTTCGCTTGATACGTTTATACCCCACATTTCAAACATCTTTACTCACCTCAACAGGCATATGGATGATTTCATGCCACACATTATTCATCCAACTTCAGAATGCCGCGTAATCGCACCACCATTTGACTATGAATCTGTGACACACGTGACTCAGTTAATCCCAAAACCAATGCAATTTCTTTCATGGTTAATTCTTCATAATAATACAACGTTAGTAAAATCCCTTCTCGCTTGGGCAAAGCATCAATACCCTCCGCCAAACGATTCACAAATTCATTCACTAAAAATTGTCTTTCAGGCATCAACTCTGGATCACCCTCAAGAACATCCAACATATTCATTTCATCATCTTCACCCATGACCGAGGGTAAATCATCAAAGTGAACAATCGACATGGTACGCACATGATCCAAACGATGACGGTATTCCTGCAAACTAATGTCTAAATATGTAGCAATCTCTTCTTCTTCGGCAGGCCTACCTTGCTTCTGCTCCACGACCATCATCGCATTTTGCAAAGCCTTAGAAGTATCTCGCAATCCGCGTGGCATCCAGTCAAAAGCCCGTAAATAATCAATCATCGCACCACGCACTCGATAGGATACAAAGGTTTTAAATTGCACCTCTCTTTCGCTATCGAAACGCTTTGCACCATCCAATAAACCCAATACACCTGCATCAATCATATCATCCAGTTCAATAGAGTCTGGTGTGCGGCGCATCAATTGATCTGCATGATAACGAATCAATGGCAGATACTCTTTTAACAAGGCTTCTGGGTCATTAAGAATCGAGACCTGCTGCTCCACATAGTTTTTTACAATACTCACGATACATGCCCGCGATGATTTTTCGTATTACCTTTAGTCTTCGGTGTCAGCATTTGATCAAGCCACGCAAATAGCATACCCATCCATGCACCACTGGCACCCAGTACAAAACATCGAAATACCGTATCAGGCAGTGAAATCTCCTGAATTAAACAGATGGAAATTCCAATCAGCACACCTGCAAAGGC
>JAUZQR010000418.1 GCA_030950865.1 Mariprofundaceae bacterium
CGTGTCGCCAGTGTAGCGGATTCTCCAAAAGAAGATTAGTTTATTATGGGTTGTAGACCTTGGTAATACGCGTCCAAGCCAGATAATCTAGCTGTTCGCCTCTGCTACGAGGGTCAATGTCTATGGCTGTAAAATCATCGGCAGTTAATGAGCCTTTGAAGTTATTTAAAATGGTTTTGCGACGGTGGGCAAAACCCTTGCGTACAGTTTTTTGCAATGTCTCAAAACTGCATGGTGGATTCTCGCCGTGCGGGGTAAATAATAACACAACGGAATGAACTTTTGGCGGTGGCGAAAATGCCCCTGGCGGCAATAAGAGTAAACGTTTTACATGATAATGGTGGCGAGCCAATACCGACAAACCGCCATATGTTTTGCTGCCTGGCGGTGCCATGATGCGATCGCCCACTTCACGTTGATACATCAAAACCATGCCGCCTGAAAGGTTATGGCTGGTAAGTTGGGCGGTCAGGGGGCCACTGATATTGTAAGGTAGATTGCCTGTAATCCATTCGGGCTGGGATTGCGCCACAGTTTGTTCTAATACCTTAAGCACATCGCCATGTACCACACTTAACTGAGTTTGTTTAATGGAATGTTCTGCCCAAATGTTCGCAAAACGGTTGTCTTTTTCAATCACGGTCAGTGCACCAACACGCTGTAATAAGGCATGTGTAATTGCGCCAGGTCCAGGTCCAATCTCAATGGCTGATGCACCGCTGGGCACAGCATGGGCAATCTTGGCGATGGCACGCTGGTCACGCAAAAAATGTTGCCCGAGTGCTTTGTTGGCTTTGAGTTTGGGGGAAGTGTCATCCTGCATAAGCGCAAGGCTAACCATTCGCATGCCGCTAGACTATGCATACTTATAAGCCTTTGAATATTGATAAAGATGGTTTTTGCTGCTTATTTGCAGGAAAATTGGAACGATAAACATTATTGCAACAGGCTTTAAGTATGCTTATATAGAGTTTTCCTTGCCTTGTGGTCAGGATTTCTTACACTTCGCGCCCATTTTGCGCTTTGTTTTGCGTAAATCTTGAAGGAGGAAACGATGGCAAATGCAACACGTTGTTTGATTGCAGGAAACTGGAAAATGAATGGCACCCTTCAAGAATCACTTGATTTTGTTGATGATTTGGGTGCGAACCCTGCACCAGAGCATGTGGAAGTTGCATTGATGCCACCATTTACATTGTTGCATCCATTGGCATTTCCTTTTAGTGAAAAAGATGTGCGTTTGGGTGCTCAGAGCATGTATTGTGAAGTAAGTGGCGCTTTTACAGGCTCGATTTCGCCTTTGATGTTGCGTGATGCTGGCTGTCACTATGTGATTTTGGGTCACTCAGAGCGTCGCGATATTCAACATGAAAGCAATGCATTGATTCGTAAGAAATTGGGCATGGCTTGGGAACATGGTTTGGAGCCAATTTTGTGTATTGGTGAGCACTTGGAAGAGCGTGAAAGTGGCAAAACCAATGAAGTTTTGAAAGAGCAGTTAAGCGTATTGGAAGGTGTTGAAGCAGGTGTTCCTCTGACCGTGGCTTATGAACCTGTCTGGGCGATTGGTACAGGCAAAACTGCTAGCCCTGAACAGGTGAAAGAAACGCACGCCTTTGTGCATGAAGAGCTTTCGCGTTTGGGGCATGATTGTCGTGTATTGTATGGTGGTAGTGTAAATCCTGGTAATGCGGCTGAATTATTGGCTTGCGATGGTGTTGAAGGTGCTTTGGTTGGTGGAGCTAGCTTAAAAGCAGATTCATTTATGGAGCTTATTGAGGCGGCTGCAAAGCTTGCTTAACAAATACTGCAAGGTTGCAGTGTGTATTGAATTGAAGATTTACAGGAGATAGAAAAATGGAAACAGTGTTATTGGCGGTACATGTGATGGTCGCCGTACTGTTGGTTGTGGTTGTATTGATTCAGCGTGGTCAAGGCGCAGATATGGGCGTGTCATTTGGCGGTGGTGGTGCGCAAACCTTATTTGGAAGTCGTGGTTCAGGCTCATTTTTGGGTAAATTAACAGGTGGCTTGGCAGCAGTTTTTATGACAACAAGTTTGAGCCTAGCATTTTTTACACAGCAAGAAGCAGGCTCTGTGGTGGAGCGTAATGTTGCGCCTATTGAGAGTTTGCCTGCATCTGGTGGAGCTACTTCAGAAGTGCCTGCTGGTTTTGACCCAGCGGCATTGAAATCGGATGCTCCTGCTGGAAAATCAGACGTATTACCTGCAGCAGAGTAATATCTACTTGAGTTACTAACAATAGTAGTTAGTCATATGCTTAGAATGGAAAAAAGCCTGTAAACGTAAGTTTACAGGCTTTTTTTTGTATTACTTAAGGTTGTTTATCCGTTTCGAGATCTATTTCCAGAAGCCCGTGAGCGGTTTTGCTTAGGTTTTCGACTTGCACTATTTGCATTGCCTGTACTTGGTCTACGTCGACGCTGATGTGAACCGCGGCGCTGCTTTTGCTCTTGTGCTTCTTTTTGTGCGACCTTGATGTCTTCAGGGTCAGGCTCAAAGCCTGCAATAGCAACTTTGGGAATAGCTTTTTTAATCAAGCGTTCAATGCCATATAACAACTTATCTTCATCGGCGCTTACCAAAGATACGGCTTCACCTGTATTACCAGCGCGACCAGTGCGCCCAATACGATGCACATAATCTTCGGAAACATTGGGTAACTCATAGTTTACGACATGCGGCAGCTGATCAATATCAAGCCCGCGTGCTGCAATGTCTGTCGCGACTAGTACACGAATATTGCCCGCTTTAAACCCTGCCAAGGCCTTGGTGCGTGCAGTTTGGCTTTTATTACCATGAATCGCAGCTGCGCCAATACCATCACTTTCCAATTGTTTGGTGAGTCGGTTGGCACCATGTTTGGTCTTTGTAAATACCAAGACTTGTTGCCATTCGCCTTCTGAAATGAGCTTGGATAATAAGGCACGTTTCTTTGCTTTACTGACAGGGTGAATGACTTGCGTAACCTGATGTGACGTTTCATTGCGTGCTACTTCAACATAGACAGGTGATTTTAAGAAACCTTGTGCAAGTTTCTTAATTTCTTCTGAAAATGTTGCTGAAAAAAGTAAATTTTGACGTTTTTGTGGTAATAACTTTAATACACGTCGAATATCAT
Source organism: Mariprofundaceae bacterium (assembly GCA_030950865.1). Classification (GTDB taxonomy): domain Bacteria; phylum Pseudomonadota; class Zetaproteobacteria; order Mariprofundales; family Mariprofundaceae. Next base: position 3,143 of record JAUZQR010000418.1, read on the forward strand.
GAATAAAACCCATGTCCAACATACGGTCAGCTTCATCAAGCACGAAAAATTCAATCTGTGACAGGTCTACTTCACGTTGGTTGGCTAAATCAAGCAGGCGACCAGGTGTGGCAACCAAAATATCAATACCACGACGCAACTTTTGAATTTGTGGGTTGATACCCACACCTCCAAATACAACGGTTGAACGTATGGGTGTATATTTACCATATGTAGAAACGCTTTCAGCAACTTGTGCAGCCAATTCGCGGGTTGGTGTTAAAACTAAGGCGCGTATTTTTTTCTTGCGCCCACGTTCGGGATGGTTTTTTTGCATGATATTTAACATAGGCAAGGTAAAACCAGCTGTTTTTCCTGTTCCTGTTTGTGCACCAGCCAAAACATCATGTCCATCAAGGATGACAGGAATGGATTGTGCTTGTACTGGGGTTGGCTTGGTATAGCCCTGATCTGCAACAGCGCGAAGAATTTCGGCTGATAGGTCTAATTTTTCAAATGACATGTGTGTTTATTTCCATTGTGCTCGAAAAAAGAATTCACTGAATATGTTGAGCACATTAATTTCCGATTCGCCAAACATCAGTGAGTGTTGGTTGCGATAAAGAAAAGATATTTCTTTTAGGAGCCTCGCAATATGCAAGAATTTGTTAGAATAACAAGGTTTTTTATTTAATTTGTGTGAACTCTTGCTTATAGATTTAGCTGTTAATCATGCCAATTGCCAAATGTTGCAGGCTTTGTACAAGAAAATTTTGTAAAAAGAAAATCACCATGAGTAGAATAATGGGTGATAAATCCATGCCGCCTAAATAGGGAACGCGTCGACGTATGGGAAATAATAGAGGCTCTGATAACTGGTTAATCATGCGTACAATCGGATTATATGGGTCAGGTGAAACCCATGATAATACAGCGCGGGCAATAACGATAATCATGGCTAAGAATAAAATCATATCCAATACACTGGCTAGTGCTTGCAAGAAATAGCCCATATAAATCATGCTGCTAACTCCTTGGAACGTTTGCTTGCTGCTGCCACACCTTTGCGTACGGCATCGGGGAATCCACCTTCATACATTTCATCCAATGCTGCTTGTGTTGTGCCGCCTGGACTGGTGACTTGAGCGCGCAAATCAGCAGCGTTACGACCACTTTCAACCAACATTTTTCCAGAGCCTAAGGCAGTTTGAGAAGCCAATTTTGCAGCCAACTCTTTGGATAGTCCCAAAGATTCACCTGCAGCTTGCATCACCTCTGCGAGCAAAAAGAAATAAGCAGGACCGCTACCAGATACAGCAGTGACAGCATGTAGGTGTTTTTCTTCATCTACCCATGCTGTCTCTCCAGATGCCGCAAGAATATACTCTGCTCGCTTTTTATGTGTTGTATCAGCATCACTAAATAGTACCGACATGCCTGCGCCAACCAAGGCAGGCGTATTGGGCATGACCCGTACTAGACCAATGTTTGCTGAATCTAAGAATCGTTTTAAGCGAGCCGTATCAACGCCTGCTGCAATGCTAATCACAGTTGTGTTTGCAGGAATTTGTTCCGCAATGCCTGCTAGTGCGGTATTCATTTGTTGGGGTTTTACTGCGAGTACTAAGATGTCGGCACTGGTAATAGCAGATGCATTGTTGCTATTTACTGTGACATCATAGCGTTGATGTAAATCATTCAAACGACTTTCATTGATGTCAGAAACACAAATATGCTGACTGTTGTGTCCTGATTGGGTCAGGCCAGAAATCAAGGCTTCTGCCATATTTCCGCCGCCGATAAATGTGATGTTTAAATGTTGCATGGTCTGCCTTTTATTCGCTGTTTTGGTGTGCTTCTATGGATTCAAACAAGGTGCTGCCCAAACGCACCATGGTTGCTCCTTCTTGTACCGCAATCTCCCAATCGCCACTCATCCCCATACATAATTCGCTAATTGTGCCATATTTTTGTTGCAAGTCATCCCGCAGTTTACGCAAAAGCTTGAATGCAGGTGCGGGGTCAGTGTTTTTAGCAGCCATGCCCATTAAGCCAATAATGTTTAACTGTTTTATGGAGGACACGGCTGCATATAGCTCTGACAACGCTTTTGGTTGTACGCCCTGTTTTTGTGACTCGCCTGAAATATTGACCTGAATCAATACAGGTAATGTGCGCTCTCCCATATGTTTGGCAACAGCTTGCGCTGTTTCTAAATCAGCAAGTGAATGCCACATACAGGCATATTGCGCGACATACTTGGCCTTATTTTTTTGTAATGGACCAATAAAGTGCCATTGTGCATGAGGGAACTTTATTGCTCGGTCGCGTAGATTTTGAGGCCTTGATTCAGCAAAATCAACTTGCCCAGCATTGAGTAGGGTTTGAACAGCCTCATCGGATGTATATTTTGATACAGCCAATAGACGCGTGTGGCTGGCAGCCAATGTCGAACAAATATCAGACCATGTTTGAACTAACTGACTCACTTGCTTGCTGCTCGCCCCATTAAAACTGACAAAATGGTATAAAATACGACGGACTGGCCCAATAATAACCATACGCTAATAATCGGGCTTTTGACCAAAGCCAATGCTGCCAGCCCAACCATGCATGAGAATCCTATAATAAGCATAACAGCTTGTATTTGTGAGCAGCCCAAATCCATCAGCCTATGGTGTAAATGGTCGCGCCCGACATATTCAATCCACTCGCGGGCATTGCGAACATCACCACGTCTAATGCGTGCAACGGTGGTATGAATCATGTCAAAAATCATTACTGAGAAAATAAGTAATGGTGCGGCATGGGCTTTGATTGCGCCATCAGAAGACCAATCACCCATAACGGCAATAGCAGCCATCATCCAACCCAAATATGTGCTGCCTACATCACCCAAGAAGCTTCGTGCAGGTGTTTGGTATCGGGCATTATCAGGCAAGAAACCAATAGCACCACCAGCCAAAGCTAGGCATAAAAAAAGCATATATATTTGACCCGTGTGCCATGCCAATAGACCCATCAATAGGCATGTGGTTGCAGCCAGTGAAGAAGCTAGACCATTGATACCATCAAGGAAGTTAAATGCGTTGGTGATGCCGATAATCCAGAGCGCTGTGACAGCGTACTCTAAGCCATATCCCCACCAAGTATCGGGCGCAAAATCAACATGTACACCCGCAGCCATTAATATACCCAATGCTATAAGTTGTCCTAAAAGTTTTATAGATGCTGATAATTCATGAATATCATCCCATAAAGATAAACCGCCAACGATTAAGGCGGATATACATACGCCTTTTAGCTCAATGGAATAATTGAAGTTCAAAAAGAGTGTGAGGTTGACTGCTAAAATAACCGATAGCCCGCCAATGCGTGGGGTTACAGTGGCATGTACACGTCTGGCATCAGGCACATCCAATGCACCTACTTTGTGCGCCAATATAATCACGTAAGGCATCAAACCATAAGCAATCAAACATGAAGCCATGGCTAAGAAAAAACCTTGCGTGAATAAACCATGTAATGGCCAAGGAAAGGCGAGCATTAAGCCTAAAAACAAGCCAATATTTCGCGTAAGTGTACGATCTAGTATTGCAAACATGCCTTTAATCCTTGTTCATATTGTATATGTTCATCGTGGCTCATGGTCGGCAATAAAGGCAGCGATACGCAATCTTTCCATGCTTGATATGCGCCATCGCATAGCTCATCTGTAGCAAGGTTGAGAGGTTGCTGGACAGGTTTGCATGCAGCAATGCCATGCTGGCGCAAATGCTGAATACATGTTTCAGCATCACCGTGAGTGCGAATAATATAACGAAAAGCATTGCCAGTTTCTCGGTTGGCAATGCTTTGTACGTAGTTTTGAGGTAAGTGTTCATCCAACCATTGCATGTGTTGTTTGCGTTGAGACATGTCCTGTTGGCTGCATGCGAGCCTAGTTAAGGCCAAGCTCGCATGTATGTCTGAAAGTTGATGATGACCGACATAGGTTTGTGTGAAATCGCCAGCATCAGGATTCGACATGGCGCGTACTTGTGTACAAATATTCTGCTCGCCCATCACCATGCCGCCATAAGCACCGCCCCATGGTTTGGTTGCATAAAATGATGCGATAGCAATATCACCAAAACTACCCACAGGTTTTGCATCTAATGTTGCATCAGCAGCTTGGGCAATATCTTCAATCACAGGGCATGCCCAAGTTTCATTGACCAATGGTTCAACCATGCCGAATGGATGGACTAAAATAACAGCGTCCAGTTTGGCAGCAATATCCCATGCTTTGTCGGCAGTAAGACGCAAATCATGTTTGCAATCCATGCAGATGGGTATGCAACCTGCAGCACGAACGGCAAACAATAAAGATGCGCAAGCATAGGCTGGAATACCAACATATTTAATACTTGTTTGCGTGGATAAAGCGCGAATAGCCAGCATAAGCGCACTGGTTCCAGAATCTACGGCAACAGCATCGTGGCATCCGATATGTTGAATAACAGTTTGTTCCAATAACTTTGCTTGCGCCCCTGATGCAGTATGCCCTGAAGCAATCACTGATTGCACAGATTCGGAAAAAGGTGTGTCAAAGATGGGGCGAGAGTGTGGAATCATGGTGTGAATTAAAGCCTTATGCGCACAGGAATAAAAGCTTCGGCGCAGGATAGCTTGCTTTGCATGCCACGAAAGTGTGCTGTTGCTAAAGCAATATCGACGATATTTAAACGCATATGAGTGCGTTCAAGTTGGGAGGCATGGGCTTCTAAGGCTTGTAGTTTTAATTGTAATACATCGTGGATGCCCATAAATGCTGTAGGCTCAAAGCCTGTTGAAGATGGTGTTTCGTAATACAACACATTGGGAACGTAACGGGTAACAGAGCGAGCTACTTGTGCCAATACGCGGTGATCTTGATGTGTATCCTCACCATAATTCACATAGACAGTGTCTGGATCGACTTGTTGAACCACTGTTTCAAGTGTAGCCATTAAATCTTGTGCTTGGTGGGGCAGCATGGTGTCTGAAAAACCGCCCCAATGAATTTTATGCACACCCAAAATATTTGAAGCGGCTTGTTGTTCAGCTTTGCGGATTTCACCTGCACCACCGACATCGCCATAGGTTGCGACAAAGATATGCACTTCATCACCACGTGCGGCATGCTCTGCCAAGGTTCCGCCACAACCGATTTCAAGGTCATCGGGATGAGGAGCGAGTGCCAAAATTCGTTTTGGGGAATATTGTTGTGGGTTTGTCATGATGTTTTGTCTCCCATATTACGAATAATTTCGATGGATGTGTCGCCACAATGAAATAATACGTCCAACACGCTTAAATGAGAAATAAAATCACCATGCAACTGTGGATATACAGGCGCTTCAACTTGCTGGAAATAGAGTTCTATATTGGCATCTTGAAAGGTAGATGGCTGCAAATAATTGCGTCCTTCACTACCTGATAAATAAGCCGTGCCATGCAAAACCTTACATAATTCAATCAATCGAAGGGTAGGGTCATCAGAGACTTGATTCATGTCCGATGCCAATAATAATGGTGCTTCACACGCCAGCATCTTTCCCAATGTGCGAATCATCGCCACATTTAACGCACACAGATTTTCCCAAGGTTGCTCAAAGATAACCTTTAATTCTGGCCAGTATTTATCTAGATATGGAGTTTTGGCGTAATTTTGTTCAATGGCAGCGATTTGTTTGCGTGCCCAAGGTTTGTTAGCAATACCGACCTCTTGAATGCTTTGTGGAAAGCGATAAGTCACGGGCACAGTAAGCCATTGCGCACCTTGGGATGTTTTGATGCGATTGCGATTTTGCCATTCATTTTTGTGATATTGCACAGTATCCAAGATGATAAAAGCATCAGAAATCATCCATTTATGAAAAAAACCCGCCCATGGCAAATAATTGGGTTGATGAATGGTGATAAGTTTCATTTGATATGCACCAAAAATGGATTGGCGATCATACGTAGCCCTTGTTTTATTTGTAAACGAACCACATGTTCTCCTTTAGCAACTTGCAGGGGTATCACTTTAACTTGTTCAGCATTCACCTTTAATGGTGTTGTTTGCACGATGTGACCATCAACAATCCATTCGCCTTGAAAGGTTTCGTGTTCTTTGGAGGCTTGCATAGTATCTGTTAATGCAGCGACCATATGTAATGGTGGGCGAACAACTGCCTCATCACCTGACAATAAACGCAAACCATTGGCATCTTCCAAATATAAGGCTTTTATAGCGATATTCTTTCTCTTTGTCATGCCCCATGCCGCCATATGACCTTGGCGCATAGCTGTTAGAATATCGTGGGGTTTGGCAGTGTCGCTCCATACATCCATAGGAAAGTTGCCCAAGTACTCATTTGCCATGCCTTCTTCATGGTAATCACCTGCGGCAACAGCCCAAATGGGCTTCTTATGATAGCCGCGCATATAATCCATCATATAACGGTCCCATAAACCACCTGCAACCGTATTTTGATCGGTATCGCCATACACTGCGGCAAAAGCATCGGCAGTAGGGTCTTTGAAAACACGCTGATTATAGGGCGGAGTATCCAGTTGAATGCCCATAGGGCCTTTTCGAACACCCGATAAGGTGCCTGGATGTGTCCAAATTACAAATAGCCCCTGCTCATGTGCGGTATCGATAAAATCAACATCAGCATCTATCGTAGGTTTCATGAGCCACGAGGTTAAAAATGCAATAAAGGATGCCATCAGTAATAATGCCATGCCGCGTTTGCGACGGCGCATGAAAATGATGATTAAAATAAATACAAGGCCACACCAAAAAGCCAGTGAAATAGCGCGGTTGCCATAAGCGTGGCGCAAATCATAGCTGCTTAAGCCTTCAATTTGTTCGGGTTTTTCAATGCCCAATGTGATGAAATGACGTTCAGCATTATGCAACGTAAGATTTTTGAAGGGAATGCCAGACCAAGTATAACCAGGTGTGGATTCAGTACCTGCAAAAAGTTGTATCTCTGGGTGTAGGGCGCGTTGGCGGTTTAAATCAGAGAAAAAATAATCTAAGCCTGTTACGTAGAGAGATGGGTGCTGCATAGCATAACCCAAAATATTGGGCATGGGATCAATGCCAAAACGAATAGAATAACGGTCATGTTCGGTAAATGCCAGCGCATCAACACCACGTTTCTTGGCAAGTTCAATCAACATACTCATATTATGCTTTCCATCAGAATGGTCGCTACGCACATCAATCAATACGCGTTTTGGCATATTGATGTGTTGTAAAGAGACTGTTTTTTGCACTGTGGCAGCGTTTTCTTGTGTAGGCGCAGAGGCTCGTTGTATTTCTGAGAGTTCTTGCTGTTCAGATGCTTTTAACAACTGCTGTAAGCGTAGCATATCGACATCGGAAGCGAAGGCATTCAGCGAGCTCAGAATTAAGCAGCATAATAATAAACTACGTGTGAACATTTTGGTATACCTTCTCCAGACCATGTATCATGGTTTCCACAGAATAAAATTGAGCACGCGCTCTTGCAGCATTGCGTGTTTTATCATGCCACTTCGTTAGTAAGGCATTCGCCACTTTTTCAGGCTCCTCGGCATTCACCACGCAGCCAACATCATCATCGACCAGTTCACGTAAACCGCATACATCTGATACTACGCAAGGCAGCCCCGCAGCAAAAGCTTCGACAACGGCTCTGCCCATACCTTCGTTGTATGATAATAAAGAAAAACAGTGAGCAGATGCGAGGTATGGCAATGGGTCTGCCCAGCCTGCAAAGTGAATATTCTCAGCAACACCTAATTTATTTGCTAATTGTTCCAATGCACAACGTTCTTCGCCATCACCAATCAATGCAAGTTGAGCATCAGGGTTTTGCTCACAGACTTTTGCCCAAGCTGCAACCAAACGTTCCATACCTTTGATGGGCACAAGTCTTCCTACAGATACAGCATCCCATTTTATTTCGCGATGTTTTTTGCGATGTAGCTGTTGAACCTGTTGTTCGATATGTGCGACATCCACACCGCTGGGAATCACATGCCATTGTTCAGGTATACCAATAGATAATGTTAAGTGGTCATCGCGTTCCGCTTTGGTTAAGGCGATTAAGGCGCTGGTTTTACGGGCTAAATAACGCTCAATCATGATGAATATTTTAGTTTTTAATGCACCAAAATAACCATGGAAAATATGTCCGTGTGGTGTGTGTACGATTGCCTCATGCTTGGCTGCTAAACGTCCTAAAGCGCCGGCTTTGGATGTATGGGTATGAACAATGTCGAAGCTCTGTAGTAAGAGTGTTTTTATTTGTTTGTATGCCTGCCAATCATGATTGCCCATGTTTCGTAACATCGCAGGTAGAATGATAATATTCCCACCTAACGCTTTAAATATATTCACATCCTCATTCACCTTGGTTTGTTCTGCCAGCGACATATCAGACTCAAAACTTGGCCCATAAGCGAGGGTAACTTGATGACCTGCACGGCATTGTTCAATGCCTGAAAGAAGCGTGTTGACTGCTGAACCACCACGATCCATGCGTGTGATAAGATGTAAAATTTTCATGTTAGAGCATTCACTGCGGCGGTCAATGCATGATCATGTTTTTGCCATGAAAAATACTCTTCCGTTTCAGATGCTAATTTTTGACGCTCTTTAAAGTTTGGCAATGTATCAAGGTACTCTAATACGGTTTTGGCAAGTGATTCAGGCGTTGCATGTTCAGCGATGCGATTGAGAGGGTGCCAAGGCACCACTTCAGGGTTAGCGCCAACAGGTGTAGCAATAACGGGTAACCCAAGCACATTGGCTTCCAAGGTGACCAAGCCAAAGCCTTCAAGGGAGCGTGTGGGTAGCATAAATAAATCAGCAGACCATAGGTGTTGCTGGACTTTTTTTTCAGGCAGGAAACCACTAAATTTAATGATTTTATGCATGTTTAATGTATCGCGCAGTTGTTTTAACGGCTCAAGTAATGCGCCACTACCCAGCACATGCCAGCGCACATCGGGTCTATCAATATGTACAATGGCGGCGGCTTGTACCAGTAAATCCACGCCAGTACGAGGCACCAAATTCCGTAGTGTAATGATGGTTGGCAAAGCAGCATCTTCACCCCAAATAGATTGACGGATTTTTTCGCGTTTATCCCATGGTAAATCGAACCCATCAATGCCACCAGCAGCGATGCTAATTTGTGAAGCAGGGATGTTGAAAAAGTCTTGTAGGCGCTGCTGCATAAAATCACTTAATACCAAGTGTGACTGCGCACTTTGATAGACAGAGGCTTCCAACTTGCGCATGCCAGAAACGACTAGGCGGTGGTAAAAGCTCCAATCAAGGCCATGCCTTGTGGCGTATTCTTCAAAGGCGAATGAGTGGCATACTTGTAGGCGTGGCAACTTGCATCCAGCCTGCATAAGCGCCCACATCACAAATGGTTGCTCTGCAATCACGACATCAAATTCCTGATGCATTTGCCACCATATATTGGCTTCTTTACGTAGTTGTAATAGCCCTTTCCTACCTTTATTACCACTAAAATGTAGGCGGTGTTCATCAATGCCATGATCAAGCTTGATAAGAATATCAGCATTGTTTGTAGGCTGCCGTGTTAAGACGCTTACCTTTGCACCTGCGTCATGTAAGGCGCGAATATGATGGTGTAACATACGCTCTGCACCACCAAAGACGGTTTGAGCGGAAACATCGCTAACAACCAATATACGCAAGTTTTTCAACCTCAAAATTGCCACCCCCGTTGCTCCATCCAGTGATTCATCAGCAACAGCCCCCACAGTATATCCGAGCGATCTTCACCATGCTGGTGACGTTGCCATTGCTCTTGCACAAATTCACGTCGCACCAAACCACCCAAAGGATTGGATTGAGTGAGATTCTCCACATCTTGTGCTAAATCGCTACGCAACCAATGTTTAATGGGTGCCATAAAACCCTGTTTGGGGCGATAAACAATATCGTGAGGCACGTAATCTGTGGCAATGGACTTTAGCATTACCTTTAAATTCTCTTGCCAAGGCATACCTTTTACCTTTTGCGATGTATTTAAATTTGTCATCAAAGCCAAGAGTCGTGTATCGAGGAAAGGTGCGCGTAATTCCAAACCATGTGCCATGCTCATGCGATCACCCATTGCCAATAAATCATCGTTTAAATAGGTGAGCACATCATACGACATCGCACCATTGACTGCGCCATAACGTTTTAAAAGGCCTGGCAATCCACCATATGTATCAGCCGAATTTTGCCATATTCGCGCACTTGTTGCCGGTCTGGTTTGAGTGAATATATGTGACCAATCAGCTTCTGTTGTTCGCATCCATTGCTGGTATGCCATATCAGGACTTAAGCTTAAACCTTGTAAAAAACGCCGCAAACGACCACGCACCTTGCGACTGGAATCACTATCCCCGAGTTTTTGCAAACATGTGAGGGCTAAGTTTCGCGCTGGCATACGGCGCAAGCGTTGATGCCATGCCAT